>NZ_JBYOJS010000016.1:0-164754 GCF_057798895.1 Cupriavidus sp. 22TCCZM04-2 | reverse complement strand
AGAGGCTGTTGCGAAATTAGTTCATGCAGGGCTTTAGCCTGCTCCAGCAAATCAATGAACAGGCAAGTGACAGGAAGGCTTCGTGGACATGGGCATATCGTTCGTATCGAATTTTCAAGCGCCTGAAGGAGTGGAGCCAAGCAATCGAGCGCTCCACGACCCAGCGCGTTTTGCCGAGTCCACTGCCGTGAGGCGAGCCGATCTTGGCAAGCACGGGCGTGATGCCGCGCTTGCGCAAGCGCTGTCGGTGTGGCTCGGAACTGTAGCCCCGGTCGCCTTGGACAATTTTCGGCTTGCGCAGAGGGCGTCCGTGCTTTCCGCGAATGGGAGGTATCGCCTCGACCAGCGCATCGAGTTGCGTGATGTCGTTGCAGTTCGCGCCGCTCAGGATGACCGCGAGCGGGATGCCTTGGGCGTCGACGATGAGGTGATGCTTGCTGCCGAGCTTGCGCCGGTCCGTTGGGTTCGGGCCAGTTTTTTTCCCGCCAGCATGGCGCGAACCGAGGAACTGTCGACAATGGCGCGCGCCATGTCGAGTTGGCCGCGACGGCGCAGTTCGGCCAATAGTGTCTCGTGGATGCATTGCCAGACACCAGCTTCCTGCCATGCAACCAGCCGCCGCCAGCAGGCGGTGCCCGAGCCACAGCCCATCTCTTGCGGCAGTAGGTTCCAGGCGATGCCAGAGCGCAGAACGAACACGATGCCAGTTAGCACCGCTCGGTCCGGCGTCGGCTTGCGCCCTGCATATCGGCGGTTGCGTGGCGCTCGCGCCGGCAGCAACGGTTCGATGAGTGACCACAGTTCGTCGTCTATCAGTTCACTGGGCATCGCTTCCTGTCAGGCAAAACAAGACAGGAAGTTAACACTGGCTCGAAAAAGTTAACAGACCCTATGGGTAATTTCGCAACAGCTTCTAAGGCGATGGGCGCTGTGCTGGAGGGCCACGTCCGCGTTACGCGCGTGCTGGTTGGCGGCGAGGAGAACCTCTATCACGTAGGGGATCCCGGCTTCTGGTTTGGCCCATTGGCACTGATTACCAATGCGAAGACCACCGTGGCAGTGATAGCTGACACGGACGTCCGGATATTCTTGCTTTCCAAGGCGCAATTCGAGCGAATCGCAATGGAAGATCCGATCTTCTACCGCTACCTCGCACTGTTCATTGCGCAGCGCTACGCCAGCATGCTGCGCTACATCTCGGATTCAAAGCTGATTTCCCCGGAAGAGCGTGTTTGTTCAAAGCTGGCGGAATTGCTGCAGCTACAGAGCCCGGGCAATGGACAAGCTGGTCCTGTCACCGTCAAGGTGTCCCAAGTGGACCTGGCTGCAATAGTCGGCGTGTCGCGCCAGACGTTGAACGAGCTTTTGAAGAAACTAGAGAGGCGCGGGTTGATCGAGATTGCGTTTCGAAGCATCCGGGTGGTGAATCCGGTGCTGTTGCGGGGCAACGATGACTACTGGTAATCATATCGTCCACATTCCGGATTGCGCCTGGCCGCCGCGGTCGAAGCTGACCGGCTCATTGGGATGCACAGAGACGCTAGCGCGCATCTGCGCGTGCGTCACGTGCGCGGCTACGGCGATCGGCTCATATCGGACATAGTGCCTGCCATGGCCGGTCTCGAATTCGAACTTGCGCAGCGCGTCGAGCGCCGACATGAAGATGTGCCGGGCCGACTGGTGCCTGAATGGTGTTGCACACGCTCACTGGCGCACCCTTGTCGATGCGCATGGCCGCGCTGAGTTCGTCTAGGCGGGCCTTGTAGGTCGCCATCGCGCGTTCAAGCAGGGTAATGCGTCGATTACGACCGGGAGGGGGTAACGGCGCGGGCCGCGGCGACCGCGCGGTCGGCGTCTTCGGCGGGCCGAGCGAGAGCTTGCCGAAGGCGTCCTCGCTGGCCGGGTTGACGACGTTCATCACGGTTCCGCGGGCGGCCGGAGCCACCCACTCGCCGTTGATGCAGAACGTGTCGATGCTCTCCATGAAGATGCTGTATCAGTGCTTCGCGATCGGCGTCACGATGTTGAAGGACGGGTCAAACGTGGTGATGAAGCCCATCAACTCGGTCAGCTTGCGTCCATTACCCTCGACCTTGACCTCGCCAGTCCGCAATGCGTCGGACAGTGCGATCTGGCGCAGGCTGATCCGGTCCAGCGTGGCCTTGCTCATCGTGACGGTCGCGTCGGGCGTCGCATGGCGCAAGCCATCGCGATACGTCAGGACGCCGTTGCGCAGCGTGACCGCGAAGGACTTCTCCAGGTCGTAGAACACCCAGTTCAGCGTCATGTCGTGGCCGACAGCCTTGTCCGAATCCAGCCGAACGCCCATGTAGTCGAAGAACATCGACGGTTCCAGCGCGCGCACAAGGTCTTCGGCCTGCCGCGCGGAGTATGATCCGGACCCGTTGCGAAGCTCCATGGCGCCGGTCAGGTACATGTTTCTCCACAGCGAATTCTCGGACTGGTAGCCAAGCTGTTCGAGAGCGTCGGCTTGCGCGTTGCGCGCATCCTGGTTCTGCGGCTCGGCGAAGACGAGATGGTTGCCGACCTCTGCGGCCCAGCGGTAGTCACCCGTCGCGATGGCGTGGCGCATCATCGCGAGCACCTTGTCCGCGCCGCCCATCGCGGCGACATAGCGCTTGCCGGCCGCCTCGGGTTCCAGCGGGTTCAGGCTGGCCGGATTGCCATCGTAGAAGCCCAGGTAGCGCTGGTACACTGCGCGCGCATTGAAGCTCAGCGAACCGTAGTAGCCGCGTGCATACCACTTTTTCTCCAGATCGCCCGGCAGCTTCTGCATCGCCTCGGAAATCTGCGTCGGCGTCAGGCCCTGGTTCAGCAGGTGCAGCGTGCGGTCGTTGAGGTAGGTGTACATGTCGCGCTGGTCGGCCAGCAGCGTCCTGATGCGCTCGCCGCCCCAGGTCGGCCAGTTGTGCTGCGCGAGCAGGACCTCCGCCTTGTCTCCGTAGCGAACCAGGCTTTCGTCCAGGAACTTGCCCCATGCCTTCGGATCGCGCACCAGCGCGCCGCGCGGCGTGAGGATGTTGTGCATCGTGCGTGTTGCGTTCTCGGCCATGCACAGTGCGCGCATCTGGGGCAGGTAGAAATTCATCTCGGCCGGCGCCTCGGTTCCCGGCGTGAACTGGAATTCGAAGTCGATGCCGGCGATGCGGCGGGTCTCATACGGCTTCGAAATCGTGACGGTCGGCGCGATCAGGCTGATCGTCCCGCCGGCCATGCTGCTCTTGCCGATACCGGTATCGACCTGCCCTAACTCGCCTCGCGGCACGCCGGCTGCCGCCTGATAGACAGCGCGCCGGAACATCGCGGTACCGGCGAAGACGTTCTCGCTGACCGCTTCCTGCATGAATCCGGCCGGCGCGTAGATCGCCACCTTGCCTGCCTTGACGTCGGCTTCATCGACCACGCCGCGCACGCCGCCGAAATGGTCGGCATGGCTATGCGTGTAGATCACCGCCACCACCGGCTTTTTCGGGCGGTTTGCATAGTAAAGCGCAAGTGCAGCCCTGGCCGTCTCGGTGTACATCAGCGGGTCGACGATGACGATGCCATGATCGCCTTCGATGATGGTCATGTTGGCCAGGTCCACGCCCCGCACCTGGTAGATGCGCTCCGTCACCTTGAACAGGCCAGCATGGCTGTTGAGCTGTGCCATGCGCCACAGGCTCGGGTTGACCGAGTCCGGGCTCTTGTCCGCGCTCTGGAAGGCATAGGCCGCGGTGTTGCGAATGGGCTTGCCGTCCGCATTGAGGATGGTGCCCGTGAACGGCGCGACCAGGCCGCGACCGGCCTCTTCGTAGTCGGCGCGGTCGTTGAATGGAAGCTGCTGCAGCAGCGCGGCGTTGGCCGCCGTGGTGACTGCGCTGGCTGGCTTGGGCTGCTCGGCGGCTGTCACGACTTGCGCGCTGGAAGCGAAGGTGAGCGCAGCAGCGGTCGCCAGTACCTTCCATCGGTTCGAGGCCAGGGTGCTGGGCGCAGAAGCGCTCGCTCGCGTGATGCCCACGCCTTCCTGCTGCGCGTCCTGCCTTGCTGCCGTCTTGGGTGCCGGCTGCGGGAATGAATACGCATCCGCACGCTTGATGCCACGGACAAGATCGGCTGCCTTCTCGCCGATCATGATGGCCGGCGCGTTCGTGTTGCCACCGATCACCGTCGGCATGATCGAGGCGTCCGCCACGCGCAGACCCTCGACGCCGCGCACGCGCAGCTCGGCATCGACCACCGACTGCGCGTCGCCGCCCATGCGGCAGGTGCCGACCGGATGGAAAATGATGTCCACCTGTTCGCGGATCCACTGGCGCACCGCGTGGTCGTCGCTGCCGTCGAGGCGCAGATGTCCGTAGTTGTGCGCCGCGCCGCCCAACGCCGCCAGTGAAGGTTGCGCCAGGATGCGCCGCGCGATGCGGACGCCCTCGACCATCGTATCCATGTCGCGCGCATCGGCCATCAGGTTCTGGTCAATGCGGGGAGCCATGCGCGTGTCGGCGGAGGCGAGCAGCACCTGCCCGCGGCTGTGGGGACGCAGGACGCAGACATGCAGGCAGTAGCCGTGCACGCTGCGCTTTTTTGAATCGCCCAGCGTCGTCGAGAAGTGCAGTTGCAGGTCAGGATCGGCGAGGTCGGGATGGCTCTTGATGAATCCTCCCGTCTCGGCAATGTTGGACGCAAACATGCCGAACCGCTCTTTCTTGTAGCGGCGCCATTCGCCGATCAGCCGCAGGCCGCCGCGCAGCGTGGCTGCGTACAGGTCCGTGCTGGACAGGCGATGCTGCAGCTTCATGTCGGGGTGTTCCTGCAGGTTCTGGCCGACTGCAGGCGCATCGACGACAAGTTCGATGCCCTGTTCGCGCAAATGCGCGCCAGGCCCGATGCCCGAGGCCATCAGCAGTTGCGGAGAGCCGAACGTGCCGGCGCAAAGGATGATTTCGCGGCGTGCCTTCAGCACGCTCTCGACACCATCGCGCTCCACGCGCACGCCGACCGCCCGCTTGCCCTCGAACAGGATGCGCAATACCTGCGTGTTCGGCAGTACGCGAAGATTCGCGCGGCCGCCATTCAGCGAGTCCGGGTTGCCCTGATGGAGATACGCGCGAGCGGCGTTCCAGCGCTCGCCATTGCGCTGCGTGCGCTGGTAATAGCCGGCGCCTTCCTGCTGCGCGCCGTTGAAGTCGTGGTTGTACGGAATGCCAGCGGTCTGCGCGCATTCGACGAAGCGGCGGTCGAACGGATTGAGGGAGCGCGTGTCGACCACGTGCAGCGGCCCGCGGCCGCCGTGCCACGCATCCGCTTCGTGTCCGGCAAGACGTTCGTTGCATTCGGAGCGCTTGAAGTAGGGCAGCACGTCTTCCCACGCCCAGCCTTCGCAGCCCGCGGCTGCCCAGCCGTCGTAGTCGGACGGAACGCCGCGGATATAGATCATGCCGTTGATGGACGAACTGCCGCCGAGGCCGCGTCCACGCGGCTGGTAGCCGCGACGGCCGTTCAGTCCGGGTTGCGGCTCCGTGGCGAAGCCGTAGTTGTAGGGGCCTGGCTTCGGCACGGTCGCCGCAATGCCGATGGGGATGGTGATGGCCGGGCTGAAATCATGTCCTCCCGTTTCCAGCAGTGCAACGCTTCCTGCCCCGGCGTCGGCAAGCCGTCCGGCCACGGCGCACCCGGCCGACCCTGCACCGACGATGATGTAGTCGTATATCTCTTCCATATTCGCTCCTGTGTTCGGATTTGCCCAGTACGGAAGGCGGATCGCGAAGAGGCTTCTGGCGAACTTCGCGTGGCTTCCGCAGGATCAGTTCATGAGTGGGATGACGTGTCTGCGGGGCGGCCATGCAGCCGCCCCGGCTTGCGTTCCGGCGATCTACCCGAGATCGATTACCGCATCCACCGCGTACGCCCCCTGTCCCTCAGGCATGGCGATGACGGGATTCAGGTCGACCGACTGCAGGCGCGGACCCGCCGCCACGGCGAAAGCCGACAGCCGCGACAGCGTTTTCGCCAGCGCCGGAATATCGGCCACCGGCCGCCCGCGCGCGCCCAGCAGCAGCGGCGCGCCCTTGATCGAGCGGATCATCTCCTCGGCCACGTCCTCGCCAAACGGACAGCGATGGAACACCACGTCCTTCAGGATCTCGACGAACACGCCACCCAGGCCAAACATCGCCACCGGCCCGAATGTCGGGTCGCGCTGGATGCCCATGATGCATTCCACGCCACCGCTGAGCTGGCGTGCGACCAGCACGCCCTCGATGCGCGCCGTGGGGGCGGCGGTGCGGGCGCGGTCCAGCAGGGTGGCGAAGCCGGTGCGCACGGCGTTCTCGTCGCGCACGTTCAGCAGTACGCCGCCGATTTCCGACTTGTGCAGGATGTCCGGCGAGAGGATCTTCATAACCACCGGGAAGCCGATCTCGCGGGCGGCGGCAACGGCCGCTTCCGCATCGGCGCAGGTACGCTCGGGGGCGCTCGGAATGCCCGCGTCGGCGAGCAGGCGCTTGGCCTGCGCTTCGGTCGGGGTTTGCGCCGGCAGGGCGACGGCGCCCACTTCCGGCGCGGGCGCCAGCGTCCTGCCAGCGAACGCCTTGCCGAAGCGGCCCATCGCTGCGATCGCCGACACGGCGCGGTTCGGGTCCTCGAACACGGTGAAGCCGGCGGCCTCGTAGGCGTCCAGCACATCGCGCGGGCCGCGCAGCACCAGCACGTAGAGACGGTCGGGGAAGCGCTCGCGCACTTTCGAAAGCTGCCCGCGCAGCAGCGGGGCGACTTCGGGCGTGGAGCCGGCGTAGCTGAAGAAACCCAGCACGGACGTATAGCCGCCCTCGGATAGCATCGCTTCGGTGAACGGCGTGATAAGCGACGGGTCGTTGATGAACTGCGCGGTGGTGTCCACCGGATTGCGCGGCGCGCAGATCGGCAGCATTTCCAGCATGCGCTTCTGCGCGGCGGCGGGCATCTCCGGCATCGGCAGGCCGAGGTCTTCGGCGGCATCCGAGACGATCACGCCGGCGCCGCCGCTGACGGTGATCACGCCCAGCGTGTTGTTCTCGGGGAAGACGCCGCGCGTGGCGAGGCGCACAATGTCGAGCATTTCCTCGGTGGTGCGGGCACGCACCACGCCGAGTTCCTCCAGCACCGCATCGACCACCGCATCGTCGCCCGCGATCGACGCCGTGTGCGAGCGCGCCGCCGCACCGCCCACCTCGCTGCGGCCTACCTTCATCATCACCACCGGCTTCCGCGCGGCGCGTGCCGCCTTCAGTGCTTCGACCAGGCCGTTGCCGTCGTTGATGCCTTCCGAATAGAGGGCGATCACGTCGGTATTGGGGTCGGCCACCATCAGGCGGACGATGTCGCCCAGCGTCAGGTCGGCCTCGTTGCCGGTCATGACGATGTTCGACGGATACACGCCCGCGTCCATGGCCGCCGCCACCAGGTGGCTGCCATAGGCGCCCGACTGGCTGACGATGCCCACGCGCCCGGGTCGCACGCCTTCCATCGTCGCAAACGACGAGAAGCTGCCGACGAAGCCGGTCTGCAGGTTTACCAGCCCCAGCGAGTTCGGCCCGAGCAGGCGCATGCCGCCCTGGCGCGCGGCGGCGACCA
This sequence comes from Cupriavidus sp. 22TCCZM04-2, assembly GCF_057798895.1. Taxonomy (NCBI): domain Bacteria; kingdom Pseudomonadati; phylum Pseudomonadota; class Betaproteobacteria; order Burkholderiales; family Burkholderiaceae; genus Cupriavidus; species Cupriavidus sp. 22TCCZM04-2. The sequence goes on along the minus strand of NZ_JBYOJS010000016.1, from coordinate 157,143 downwards.
GTTCGGCCTGCATGGCCACGCCTTCGCCGCCGACTTCGGCAAAGCCGGCGCTGAACAGGATGGCGCCCGGCACGCCGCGTTGCGCGAGCGCCGTCACGGTCGCCAGTACCTGCGGCGCGGGTACGGCGACGATGGCGACGTCCGGCACTTCGGGCAGGGCGTCGACCGAGGGGTAGGCGGTCAGGCCCTGCACCGTCGCGCGGTTCGGGTTGACGGGCAGGATGCGCCCGGCGTAGCCGAGCCTGAGCATGGAAGCGATGGGGCGGCCGCCGATGCGGGCGCGGTCGTCCGAAGCGCCGATGACGGCGACGGAGCGCGGCGCTAGCAGGCGGTCCAGCGATGGGGTGGTGATCATGGGTGGTGTGCGGAGTGGGATTGTCACAGGAGCGCCGGCCGCCAGGATGGAGGCGGCCGGCATGTGGCAAGGCGGTCGAGACGTATCAGACCGGCCGGAACGTCGGCATCGGCGGCCCGTTGTCGGTGGGCGTGAAGGTCAGTTCGACCTTCTGGCCGATGCGCACGGTATCGAGATCGCAATCGACGATCTGGGTCATCATCGTCACGCCTTCTTCCAGCGTGACGTAGGCCATGCAGAACGGCGTCGGGCCGGCGCGGCGGGTGACGCTGTACGAATAGACGGTGCCGCGGCCGCTGGCCTGCTTCCAGCTCGTGGTGCCCATGCAGTGCGGGCACAACGTGCGCGGATACCAGTGCGGCTTGCCGCAGTCGTCGCAGTGCTTCACCAGCAGGCGGCCTTCGCGGGCGGCGGCCCAGAATTCGGCGTTGTCCGGATACTCGGTCGGCGCCTTCAGAACGGTGGGAGTGTGAGGGGTGGTCATGGCTTGATTCCGTGAAGGGTCTGTCGGGGCTTGCTCACTCGCGTTCGAGGATCAGCGTGGCGCTCCCGTGGCGCGAGCCGAGCAGCCCGCCGGTGCCCTGGGCGAGGGCGAGATGGCAGTTCGGGACCTGCACGGCCGGATGCGCTTCGCCGCGCAGCTGGCGCACGGCCTCGATCACCTTGGTGATGCCGCCGCGGTTGGCCGGGTGGTTGTTGCAGAGGCCGCCGCCATCGGTATTGAAGGGCAGCTTGCCGACGCCCGAGATCAGGTTGCCGTCCATCACGAACTTGCCGCCTTCGCCCTTCTTGCAGAAGCCCAGGTCTTCCAGCTGCATCAGCACGGTGATGGTGAAGCTGTCGTAGATCGACGCGTACCGGATGTCGGCCGGCGTGACGCCCGCTTCGGCGAATGCCGCCGCGCCGGACACTTTCGCCGCCGACCACGTCAGGTCGACCTGTCCGCCGAGCTGGCCCTTGACGTGCTCGCCGGCGCCGAGGATCTTCACCTTCGGGCGCTTCAGCGTTGCGGCAATTTCCGGGCGGGCCACGATCAGCGCGCCGCCGCCATCGGACACCACGCAGCAATCGAGCTTGTGCAGCGGATCGGAGACGAGTTCCGAATTCACCACGTCTTCCACCGTCACCACCTTGCGCAGCATGGCGTGGGGATTGTGCTGCGCGTGGTGCGACGCGGCCACCTTGATCCATGCCAGTTGCTCGGACGTGGTGCCGTACTCATACATGTGGCGCTGGGCGACCATCGCATACGAGTTGACGGTAAGCGGGCTGTAGGGCGCCTCGAACGGCATGTCGGGCAGGTCCGGGCCCCAGTTGCGCGCCCTGGTGCCGCTGGAGCCTTCCGAGCGCGGGCGGCCCGCCAGCGTGATCAGCGCCACATTGCACTTGCCCATGGCGATGGCTTGCGCCGCGTGCGACACGTGCGCCAGGTACGATGACCCGCCGGTCTCCGTGGAGTCGACGTGGCGGACCTTCAGGCCCAGGTAGTCGACGATGTTCAGAACGCCCAGTCCGGGCGCATCGCCGGCGCAGAAATAGCCGTCGACGTCGGCCATCGTCAGGCCGGCATCTTCGAGCGCGCCCTTGGCGCATTCGGCGTGCAATTGGGCGACGGTCTTGTCCGGCGCCTTGCGGGTGGGGTGCTCGTACGCACCGACGATATAGGCCTTGCCATTGATGCTCATGCTTGCTTCCTTGCAGGGGAGGGGGTGATGGGGATGGAACCGGCCTGTCATTCCGGCTCGATGCCGGCGAGGGAGATCAGGCGCTTCCACATCTGCTGATCGGCCACGATGGTGGCGCGCAGTTCGGTGCCGTTGCCGGGAAACGGCGTCGCGCCGCGCTGGGCGTAGTGCGACGCGGCCTCCGGGGAGTTGACGAACTCCAGCGTGTAGCGCGAGAGCTTGTCGACGATGGGCTGCGGCGTGCCGGCCGGGGCGAACAGCGCGGTCCAGGAGTTCACGCCGGCGCGCGGCAGACCGGCTTCGGCCATGGTCGGCACGTCCTTCAGTTGCGGCAGGCGCGCCGGGCTGGTCACGGCCAGCGCCCGCAGCTTGCCGGACTGGAGGTGCGGAACGGCGGCCGACACCTCGACCACGCCGTAGTCGACGATGCCGGTCATCAGGTCAGGCAGCAGGTTGCTCATGGACTTGTACGGCACGCTGGTGGCCTGGATCTTCGCCGCGTCGTTGAAGTTGGCGACGATGGTGCGGTAGCCCGTGCTCGAGGTGCCGAAATTCAGCTTGCCCGGCCTGGCGCGCGCGGCAGCCACCAGATCCGCCAGCGAGTGGAAGGGCGAATCGCCCGGCACCACGAGCACCACCGGCAGCAGCGACATGCGAGCGATGGGTACGAAGTCCTTCAGCGGGTCGTACGGCAGCTTGCTGAACAGGAACGGATTGGCCGCCATGGCGCCCGAGGCCGACAACAGCAGCGTGTACCCGTCCGGCGCGGACTTGGCGACGTAATCGCTGGCAATGATCATGTTGCCGCCCGGCTTGTTCTCCACGACGAAGCTCTGTCCGAGCTTCTGGCCGAGATACTTCGCCAGCAGGCGGGTGTAATCGTCGGCGCCGGTGCCGGCGCTCGTGATCGACACGATCCGCACCGGGCGGTCCGGATAGGTCTGCGCGGGCTGCGACTGCGCGGCGGCCGGAAGGGCCGGCGGGAGCAGGGTGGTCATGGCCACCAGCGCGGGGATCAAAGGCCGGGTCCGGCCTGCAAAACTTGTCATGCTGTCTCCTCCATGTCGTGACGGATGGTTTTGTCTGGTGCTGCAGGGGTAGTACGGGCAACGCTGGAACCTCGGACGTGTCTCAGGCCATGCGGCGGTCTCCCTGGATTGACTAGGTCAGGCGGACGGTGTGGAGTCGGCGAGGTCCTCCGGCATCCGCCGCTTGACCGGCCACAGGTAGTCCACCGCCGGACTGCCCAAGCGATAGGTGTGGCACGAGCCGATCAGCGCAGGGCGCGGCATCGGCCCTTCGCCGTCCATCGGGCGGCGCCCGTTGCGCTCGGCGCGCATGATCGCCATGGCCGACTGCATGGCTGTGGTCGCCATCGGCCCCAGCAGTTCGGTCAGGTGCGTGCAGCCCTTCACGCCGCCCACGATGGCCTTGGCCTGCTGGAGGAAGCCGCCGCGGATCTGCAGGCCCTTCAGCCCGGCATAGGCGGATTCGATCTCCGGGCAGTACTGGGTGGGGCCAGCCTGGATGCGCGCTGTCACATCGTGGATGACCATGTCACGGTCGATGGTCAGCGTCAGGCGCATATGGTGAATGGCTCCGCCCGGCGGCACCATCTTGAACAGCAGGTCCGTGCCGGTCGGCGTGATGTCCTGCATCTCGCCTTCGATGTCGATTAAGCCGTCGTCACGCAGGAAGCCGGTGCAGGTAACGGTCCGCGTGTGGAGCGGGCGGCGGTTGATGGTGGGGGCGGTCGTCATGGTGTCTCCGGGCCGGCGGCGCCGCGCATAGTCGCGGTGGCCGGGTGGTTCAGGGTCGCGGGACGGACAGGGTGCGGTGCCAGCCCCGCCCAGTTACGGACGGAACGCGTCGCGATCATGCGGCGGTGCGCCGCCCAGAACAGCACGCGCAGCCCGAAGCCGAGGCCGCCGCTCATGGCCTGCCTGCACTGTTCGGCGGGCAGTTCCACGGGCACGCCCAGCTCGGCGGCCGAGGCGTAGCAAACGATGCGCCCGTGCGCGTCGTCGCACTGCATGCGGCGGTCGATCAGGGCATGGAGCGTGTCGCGGTAGGCATTCGGCCCGCGGGCCGGCGCGGCGCGGCGGGCGGACTGCTGGAGGTCGCGGCTGAACTGGCGGACCTCGTGCAGCAGGTCCATCAGTCCTTCCATCGGGGGGGCGGTGTACTGCGGCATGGCGACGGCTACCTGCAGGGTTCAGCTATTGGTGAGCAGCGCATTGCGCACCCCGCGCAGCACCGTCAGATAGGCTTCCCGGTTCTTCCTCATGCGCTCGGCGGGCCCGGCGAGCGACAGCCCCACCGGCTGGTCGCCCAGCCAGCCCGAGACGGCCAGGCCATAGACCCCCTCGCTGCCTTCCTCGCGCGACTCCCACCAGCCACGCTCGTGGCCTTCGGCCACCTGGGCCATCAGCGCGTCCACGTCGAGCATGGTGTGGGAGGTCAGCGGACGCAGCGCATGCCGGGCCAGGCGGGCGCGGGCCTCGTCTTCCGGCAGCAGCGACAGCAGCGCCTTGCCCAGTGCACAGGCGTGAAAGCTGGCACGCGCACCCACGTCGAGGATGTAGCGCAGGGGCAGCCGGCTGGGCTGCGTAGCGACCACTTTCACGCAAGTCGGGTCTGGCACACCGACGAAGGCGCTTTCGTCGCTGCGGGCGCCAAGTTGCTCCGCGGCTTCCTGCGCGGCGACCGTCAGCGGATCGTTCTCGGCGATCTGGCGGGCGGTTTCCAGCATCCGACCGGTCGGATAGAAGCGGCGCGTGCGAGCCGTTCGCATCAGATATCCCAGCGAGTGCAGGGTGTGCAGCAGGTCGGACGTGCTGCTCTCGGCCACCTGGAGCAGGCGGGCCATGTCAGCGTTCGAAAGCTCGCGCTTTTCGCGCGCAAACACTTCGAAAACCGCCATGGCGCGGCTGGCGGAGGGGATCAGGGTGGGCATCGCTGTGCGGTCTCCGGAAAGCGCGGCATATTGACAGGGGTGCCTTTCGCTGCACCTTTACGTGTTTCAGGGTTCGTCCCTACGAAAGGAGTCTGTCAAATCATACGAAATATAGTAACATTATCCTGTATTTCGTAGTCAAGGGGATTCGCTTAAATTGCGCCTCCCTTGAGGAGAGGGGCCGATTGATTCCCGATTGGCCCCTCCAGAACGCCAGGAGACCGTAGAGATGTCGCAATCCACCGGAACGGCTGCCGCCGCTTCCCCCACCGCACAGCCCACCGCCATGCCCCGCTATCGCGACGCAGCCCTGCGCGTGTCGCCCGTTGCCCATGAGGTCCGCGTGGACGGCACCGTGCTGGTGCGCCCGGTACGGGCGCCCGTTCCCGTGCCCTATCTGACGTTCAGCGCCTGGGCGCGCCGCTGGGCCGACGAGCGCGGCAGGCAGACCGCGATCGGCCAGCGCGATGCGTCCGGCGCATGGCGCCTGGTCACGTGGGCACAGTTCTACGAGCGCATGCGCAGCGTGGCGGCGGGCCTGCTGGAGATGGGCCTGTCGCGGGAGCGGCCGTTGATGATCCTGTCGGGCAACTCCATCGAGCACGCCCTGCTGGTGGCGGCGGCCGAGTACGTGGGAATTCCCACGGCGGCGGTGTCGCCGGCCTATTCGCTGCAGAGCCAGGACTTTGCACGCCTGCGCGGCATTCATGCGCTGCTGCGCCCGTCCGCGGTGTTCGTGCAGGCTGCCGCGCCGTTCGCACGGGCCATCGGCGCGCTGGGCCTGCCGGCTGGTGCGGTGATCGTCGCCGAAGGGGCGGCGGACGGCCAGGTTGACTGGACGGCGCTTCAGGACACGCCGCTCACCCCAGTGCGCGCAGACCGTGTGGAATCGGCGCACGCCGGGATCGCCGCCACGGATACCGCGCGCTATTTCTTCACGTCGGGCTCCACCGGCGCGCCCAAGGGCGTCACGATTACCTACGACAGCATCCAGGCGCTCATGGGTCAGTTCCTGTTCGCCCACGGCGATCCCGTCTACCAGGGCGCCGTGGTGCTCGACTGGCTGCCCTGGAACCACGTATTCGGCGGCATCGGCAACGTCGGCCGGGCCTTCGTGCTCGGCGCCTCGTTCTATATCGACGATGGCCGTCCCACCCCGGCGCAGTTCGCCCGCACCGTGCAGAACCTGCGCGAGATCTCCCCGACGATGTTCGCCACCGTGCCGGCGGCGTGGAGCATGCTCGTGACTGAGCTGGAGCGCGACGAGGCGCTGGCGCAGGCGTTCTTCTCGCGCCTGATGTTCGTCAGCTACGGCGGTGCCAGCCTGCCGGCCGATGTACAGGCGCGCTTCCAGCGCGTGGCCGAGCGCGTGGCTGGCGCGCGCATCCTCTTCACCAGCGGCTTCGGCTCCACCGAAACCACGGCGATGGGGCTGAACTTCAGCCAGCCCGCCGACGACACCGGCAACCTTGGCATGCCGGTCCCCGGCGTGGAGCTGAAACTGGTGCCGCTCGACGGCGGCGACGGCCGCTACGAAGTCCGCATGCGCGGCCGCAACATCTTCTCCGGCTACCTGCAACAGCCGGAACTGAGCGCCGCCGCCTTCGACGACGAGGGCTTCTATTGCATGGGCGACGCCGCCCGCATGGTCGACCCGGCGGTGCCCGGCGCCGGCTTGCGCTACGCCGGCCGCTGCGTGGAGGACTTCAAGCTCAGTAACGGCACGTGGGTGCGGACCGGCGCCGTGCGCGTGGCATTGCTGGAGCAATGCGCGCCGCTGCTGGCCGATGCGGTCGTCTGCGGCCACGACCGCGACTTCGTGGCCGCGCTGGCGTGGCCCAACGCGGTGGCCTGCCAGCGCCTGGCGTCGGAATTGACGGGATTGCCAGCCGAACAGCTTGTGTCGCATCCCATCGTCGTGGCGGCCCTGTCCGAACGCCTGCGGGCGATGAAAGGTTCCGCGAGCCAGCAGGCGCGGCGCGTGCTGCTGATGGCGGAGCCGCCGTCCATCGATGCCGGCGAGATCGCCGACAAGGGCTATATCAACCAGGCCACCACGCGCGAGCGCCGCGCCAGCCTGATCGGCGAACTGTACGCGGAGCCGCCCGCCGCGTCGGTCGCACGGGGGGCCTGACCGCCGCGCCCCGGGGGCGCCCGCCGCGCCCCGGCCGTGTACCAGAGCCGTCTTCCCGATCCGTCAACCCGAGGATCCATCATGCGCATTGCCCCGCAAATACTCCTGTCCGACAACGAGCGCGCCGACCTGCAAGCCGCCGCCGCGGCCGCCAGTCCGGCCAATCCCCGGCTCGCCCTGCGCGCCCGCATCATCCTGCTGGCCGCCGAAGGCAGCCAGAACAAGGAGATCGCCGCCCAACTAGGCGTGGGCCGCGTGCAAGTGGCGCGCTGGCGCGACCGCTATGCGCAGTCGCGGATGGCCGGCATCGAGCACGATCTGCCGCGCGGCGCGCCGCCGGTCCGGGTGGATGTGGGGCGGCTCGTGGAGCTGGCCAGCGAGCCCGCCACTGCGCAGCTGAGCACGCGCAGCCTTGCCGTCGCGCTTGGGGTCAGCGCGTCCAGCGTGTCGCGCCACTGGCGGTCCACGGGTTTGCCGGTGCGTCTGGAAAGCCGGGCGTTGGCGGGCCTTGATGTCGATGGCGGGCCGGTCGATATCGTCGGCGTGTACGTTGCCCCGCGCGAACACGCGCTGGCCGTCATCTGCGGCGCGGGAGGACGGGAAGCGCAGCCCGCGCGGCCGGGCACGGCCATGCAGCGTCATCTCGCCACTTCGTTCATGACCGCGCTGCAACTGCTCGACGCCGATGCCGCCGCCGTGCCGGCTGCCATGTCCGTACCACACGCGGCCCGGCCGTCTGACTGGCTCGAGTTCCTCCGCGAGCTGGAAAGCGCCACTCCGGATGGCACCATGGTTCACCTCATCGCGGACAACCATCTCGCGCAGCAGCATCCGGGCGTCCGCGAATGGCTGGCCTGCCACCCCCGGCTCGTCGTGCATCCCGTCGCGGGCGCGCCGGCCTGGCGGCGCGCGGTGCAGTTGCTGCTGCGGGACGCGGCGTGCGGACTGCCTGCCGGCATTCCGCAGATCCTTGCGTTCATGAGCGAACCTGTCCAATGGCCCTTGCGCTGGGTGCGCCACGGCGACGACGGACAGCCTGGCGGCGTGCTGCCCGCAGTGCCGCCCCGGCAGACGGCACCTTGGACACAGGAACGGGCCCGTACCGCGGCAGATTCCGATCTCCCGCCGCCGCCGCTTGCCGTGCCGTCCGCCGGGGAGACTGCGGGCCCGAAATCCACCCGTGAGGCAGCGGAGCCGGTGGATTGCGCCAAGCTGCTGCCGCCGCGCCGAGGCGGGCAGATGATTGTGCGCGAGGCATTGATGGCGAGACTGCAGGACGCCCGCCGGCGCCGCTGCGTCGTCGTGCAGGGGCAGGCTGGCAGCGGCAAGTCCACCACGCTGGCGGCCTGGCGCAAGACACTGATTTTGCTCGGCTTCGATGTCTGCTGGCTGGCGCTGGGCGCCGAGGACAACGCCCCGGACCGCTTCTTCGAGTGCCTGTCGGCCAGCCTCCAAGCCGTCGATCCGTCATTGACGCGCGAAACCACGGCGCCGGGCGGCGAGTGCGATGCGCCGGCCATCGAGCACTGGGTCATCCAGCTGGTGCAGGCACTTGGCCAGCGCCAGCGCGACCTGGTGCTGATCCTGGACGATCTCCACCACGTGACCTCGCCGCGCATCATCCAGGCGCTGCAGTGGCTGGTCGACTATGCCCCGCCCCAGTTGCACCTTGCCTTCGCTTCACGCAGCGCGCTGCCGCTGGCTCTTGAGCGCCTGCGTGCTCAGGGCGGGGTCGCAGAGTTCGACATGCGCGACCTGTGCTTCACCGCCGACGAATCCGAGCGGTTCCTGCGCCTGCAACTGGGCACCATCGACCCGCGCGACGCCGCCGCTATCCACGAACTGACCGACGGCTGGGTGGCAGGCCTGCAGCTGTTTGCCGTCGACCTGCGTGCCCGCCGCGGCGCTGGCTATCCGGTCGTGCCGGTGCGGGATGCGCGCGGCTTCGTCGCGTACTTCGAGCGGGAGGTGGTGGTCCGGCTCGCCCCGGACGACCTCGACATGCTGGTGCGCATGGCGACCTGCCAGTCCTTCTGCGTGGCGTTGTGCGCGTTGATGCTGGGGAAGCAGGAAGCCGACATCAACGCGCGCCTGGCGCGGCTGGAGGCAGACAACCTCTTCCTGGCGCAGGTGAGCAGTACCGGCCGCGAGCCGTGGTACCGCATCCATCCGCTGCTGCGCGAGACGCTGCTCGAGCGGCTGGGCCAGTTGCCGGAATCCGACCGCCAGGCGTTGCACGCCGCCGCATGGTCCTGGTTCGACGCGCGCGGCCGGCTCGACGACGCCGTATTCCACGCCGTGCGCGCGGGCGACGAAGCCGCCGCGGCGGCCATGGTCGAAGCTTGCGGCCGGGCCCTGCTGGCGCGTGGCGAGCTGAGCCAGCTTTCGGCCTTGCTGCGGCTGCTGCCGTCCGCGCAAGTGCGGCTGCGCCACGGCCTGCTGGTCGTGAAGGGCTACCTGCAGCTCTATGCCCGCGACGTGGACGGGCTGCGGCACACCCTGGACGAACTCTCCGCGCACGACGTGGCCGACCCGGCTCGCGCCTACACGCTCTGCCTGCTGCGCGCCGGCCTCGCGCTGCAACTGGACGATCCCGACACCGTACTCGACATGCTCCCGCAGTTGTGGGACATCCCGCCCGGCGCCGACGATCTTGCATGGTCGTCGCGCAGCAACGTGCTGTCGTGGCTGTTCCTGCAGCGGGGCGAGTACGACGAGGTCCGCCGGCTGCAGGACGACATCGCACTGCGCACCGGCGCGCCGCGCAGTTCGCTGTTCGGACGCTACATCCGGGCTACCAGTCTCGCGCTGGAGGGGCAGGCGGAGCGCGCCGGCCAGCACGCGCGCGACGTGCTGCGCGAAGCGGAGCGGCAGGGGCCGGCCTATGTCGGGCTCGCCTGCCTGGCCGCTGGCCTGCTGGCTGACATTCTCTACGAGGCCAACGATCCCGAGGCCGCCTGCCGGTTGCTGGAGCCGCGCATTGCCAGGCTGGAACGCGTGTCGTTGCCGGATGTCGTGTTGCGCGTGCTGATGGTGCTGTCCAATGCGCACTGGCTGGCGGGCCGGCGCGCGCAGGCCATCGCCTGCCTGGACCGGCTGGAAGCCTATGCCGTGCGCTTCGGGCTGGACCGCGTGCTCGCCGAGGCGCTGGTGCTGCGCCTGCGCCGCCATTTGCAGCAGGGTGAGACCGAACGTGCCAACACGGTATTGCAGTGCGTGGCCGCGCTGGCCGAAAAGCATCCTGACGGGACGCGAGGCGACAGGATCCGGCTGGTGGCCGCGCTTGGACGCATCGAAATGGCGATGTCCACGCAGGACCATGCCGGCGCCGCCGCCATGATCGACGCGGTGCTGGCATCGGCGGCAGGCAGTGTCCCCGGCGCAGCCAGCCTGCATCTGCAGCGCGCGTTGGTGCAGCAGGCCCTGCATCACGATGGCGCGGCGCGAGATGCGTTTGCCCGCGCCATCCGCATGGGGCACGGCACCGGCCTGCTGCGCTCGCTGCTGGATGCAACCGCCAGCGTGCCGGAGGCCTTCGCCGCCCTTGCGCGAACGCCGCTGCACGAGCCGGTGCTGGAATTCTATGTCAAGCGTCTGCTCGCGGCGGCCGGAACCAGCGCGAACGTCGCGTCGGAACACGGCGCCCGCGGGCAGTCTTCCACGCCCGCGCTCAGCGAGCGCGAGAGCGAGATCCTCGGCCTGCTCGCGCAGGCGATGTCGAACAAGAAGATCGCATCGGTGCTGAACCTGTCGCCGGAAACGGTGAAATGGCACCTGAAGAACATCTACGTAAAGCTCGGCGTCGACGGCCGCGGCAAGGCGGCGGCCCGGCTGCGAGATCTCGCGGCTGGCGAGCTGGTGGCGCGGGCCGCGTGATGTGTGCCGCCTGCGCCGGCGGCGCCATGTGCGCTGCGCATAAGTTCCACCGTCATCCTCTGCATAAGTCCTTTCGGCGCGCTGCCACCTGCGTTGGGGAGTACCCCCCCGGCGGGCTACCCGCGATGATGGCAATCATTCCGACAGACCTCCGCACGGCGTCGCCATGTCCCGATCCGCACCGACTCTCGCAAACTGGCCTGAAGGCATTCCGCCATGCGCGGAGCTTGCTGGCGAGGCCCTGTTTGCACGGCTCGCAGCATGCGCGGCGGCGACGCCCGATGCCAGTGCGTTCCCGGCTGGCGGCATGTCCTACGGCAAGCTGCTCGACGCCAGCCAGATGCTCGCCGGCTACATGCAACAGCGGCTGGGCGTGCGCGGGGGCGCCAGCGTGTTGCTGTCGCTCGATGACGGCCCGCAGCGGGCGGTCGCCGTGTTCGCGATTGCGCGGTGCGCCGCCCGGGCCGTCCCGCTCGATCTGTTCGCGCGCGCGCCTGGGTCAGGAGCGCGCGCAGCCGTCGTCACGCCAGCATCGTTGCCGGAACTCGCGCCGCTGCTCGACGACGGCACCCTGTACGGCTGCATCGTCTGCGGCAGCGCGCCGAAGCGTCCGGGCCTGCACGACTTTGCCGGCGCGCTCTCGGCGGGCATCGCACCGCTTCCCCACACTTACCCCCTCGACACATGGAGTACAAAGCATGAGCTTACTTGAAGGAAAGGTTGTCATCGTCACCGGCGCCGGTGCCGGCGTTGGCAAGGGCATCGCCCTGGAAGCCGCCCGCCAGGGCGCGCGCGTCATCGTCAACGACCTCGGTGTGAACATCGACGGTTCCGGCGGCAGCGCCGGCCCCGCGCAGCAGGCCGTCGACGAGATCAAGGCCTTCGGCGGCGAAGCCGCGGCCAACACCGATAGCGTGGCCGACTGGGGCTCGGCGCAGAAGATCATCCAGCAGGCCATGGACCTGTACGGCCGCGTGGACGGCGTGGTCAACAACGCCGGCAACCTGCGCGACGTGATGTTCCACAAGATGACCGAAGAGGAATTCGACGCCGTGATCCGCGTGCACCTGAAAGGCACCTGGAACGTATCGCGCGCGGCCGCTCCGCACTTCAAGGCGCAGGAAAGCGGCGCCTACGTGCACATGACCTCGACCTCGGGCCTGATCGGCAACGTGGGGCAGGCCAACTACGCGGCGGCCAAGATGGGCATCGTCGGCCTGTCCAAGGCCATTGCGCTCGACATGAAGAAGTTCAACGTGCGCTCGAACTGCATCGCGCCGTTCGCCTTCACGCGCATGGTCGGCAGCATCCCCACCGAGACGCCCGAAGCCAAGGCACGCATGCAGGTGCTGATGCGCATGGAGCCGGGCAAGATCGCCCCGTTCACGCTGGCCCTGCTGACCGACCAGGCCAGCGACGTCAATGGTCAGATCTTCGGCGTGCGCAGCAACGAGATCTACCTGATGTCGCAGCCGCGCCCGATCCGCACCGCCCACAACGACGCCGGCTGGACCGTGCAGACCTGCGTGGAGCGCGCCATCCCGATGTTCAAGCCGTCGTTCTTCCCGCTCGACCTGTCGCGTGACGCGTTCGCCTGGGACCCGGTCTGACGGACGATTTTCGCCTCTCCCATGAACGGCAGGGGCGAAAGCATGACAAGGAGACAAAGACATGGACTTTCAGCCAGACCTCAGTCTTGAGGCCTTCCGGGACGATTTGCGCCAGTTCCTGCGCACGAAGCTGCCGGCGGAACTGGCCGGCCGCCTGCGCATCGGCACGCGCTCCCCGCGTGAGGAGCTCGCGCCGTGGCAGCGCATCCTGAACGAGAACGGCTGGGGTGCGCCATACTGGCCGAAGGCCCACGGCGGCACCGGCTGGAGCGTGCTGCAGCGGCTGGTGTTCGACGAGGAATGCACCGCCACCGGTACGCCCACTCAGGACACCGGCGCGCAGAAGCTGCTCGGCCCGGTACTGAACGAATTCGCCACGCCGGAGCAAAAGGCCGAGCACTTGCCGCACATCTTCAACGGCACGCGCTTCTGGTGCCAGGGCTTTTCGGAACCCGGCTCGGGCTCCGACCTTGCCTCGCTGCGCACGCAGGCCGTGCGCGACGGTGACGAGTACGTTGTCAACGGCCAGAAGATCTGGACCAGCCACGCCCATCGGGCCGACTGGATCTTCCTGCTGGTGCGCACCAATACCGAGGTCAAGAAGCAGGCCGGCATCAGCTTCCTGCTGGTGGACATGAAGACGCCGGGCATCACCGTGCGCCCGATCCACACCATCGACGGCTGCCACCACCTCAACGAAACCTTCTTCGACAACGTGCGCGTTCCGGTTGCCAACCGCATCGGCGAAGAGGGCGATGGCTGGAAGATCACCAAGTTCCTGCTGAACAACGAGCACGCCACGGCCGCCGATCTGCCGATGCTGCGCAAGTACATGGTGCAGATCCGCATGCTGGCGCGAGAGCGCGACGGCGAAGGCTGTCCGCTGATCGAGCGTCCGCAGTTCGCCCAGCAGGTAGCCCGCTTCGAGGCCGACCTGTCCGCCATCGCCATGCTGGTACAGCGCGTGGCCGCGCTGGAGCAGGCGCAGGACCACGGCGCCGCCGCCCATGCGCTCGGATCGATCCTGAAGGTGCGGGGTACGGAACTGCAGCAGCGCATGAGCAGCTTCATCGTGGAATCGCTCGGCGACTTCGGTCCGGTGGCCTTCGCGCCGCCCGAGACCGACGCCGGTGATCCGCTGCCGATGCAGGATATCGCGCGCGGCCTGGCCAGCGAGATGTTCTTCCGCCGCGCCTCAACCATCTACGGCGGTACCAGCGAAGTGCAGCGCGGCATCATCGCCCGCGCGCTGTTCCAACTTTGAAGCCCCCCACGTCACACTGAGTCACACAGACCATGAATTTCAATCTCGACTCCGAGCAGCAGATGCTGCAGGACAGCGTGCGCCGCTTTGTCGACCGGGACTACGATTTCGAAGCCCGCACCGCGCTGATCAAGTCCGGCTCGCGCTGCAGCGCGAAGCACTGGGACACCTTCGCCAGCAACGGCTGGCTTGCCGCCGCGCTGCCGGAAGAGCAGGGCGGCCTCGGCGGCACGCTGCTCGACACCGTGCTGATCGCTGGCCAGCTTGGCCGTGGCCTGGTCATCGAGCCATACCTCGGCTGCGCCGTGCTCGCGGCGCAAACGCTATTGGCCGGCGCCACACCCGCGCAGCGCGAAGCGCTGCTGCCGGCGCTGGCCGACGGTTCGCGCAAGCTCGCGCTCGCCTACAGCGAAGCCGGCTCGCGCGGCCTGCCGACGCCCATTGCCACCCACGCCGAGGCCGCGCCTGGCGGCTACGTGCTGCGCGGCGTGAAGACACTCGTGCTCGGCGGCCCCGAAGCCGACGCCTTCCTGGTCACCGCCATGACTCCCATCGCGCAGCCGGTCAGCGCGCACGACGGCGCCGAACTGCGCATCTTCGTGGTGGAAGGCGATGCGCCGGGCCTGTCGCGCCGCGCGCTGCCGCTGCACGACGGCAGCTGGGCGGCCGAAGTCACGCTCGACGGCGTGTTCGTTCCCGCCGGCGCGCTGCTGGGCGAGCCGGGCTCCGGCCTGGCCGCGCTGGACCTCGGCCTGCTGCATGGTACCGCCGCGCTGTGCGCGGAACTGGTCGGCGCGATGGAGAAGACCATCGAGATTACCGCCGAGTACCTGAAGGTGCGCAAGCAGTTCGGCGTGGCCATCGGCAGCTTCCAGGCGCTCCAGCACCGCATGGCCGACATGGCCGCGGAACTGGAAGTGGCGCGCTCCATGCTGTACGCGCTGCTGGCTGCGGTGGAAAGCGGCACGCCGGAGGAGGTGCGGAACGCGGTGTCCCAGGCCAAGGCCTTGATCGGGCGCGCAGCCAAGTACGTCTGTGGGCAGGGCATCCAGCTCCACGGCGGCATCGGCATGACCGAGGAATACACGGTCGGCCACTACTTCAAGCGCGCCGTGGTGGCGGACGCCATCTTCGGCAACGCCGACCTGCACGAGTCGCTGGTCGCCTGGTCGCTGCAGCAAGCACTGTCGTAACGAAATCAGGAGTGAGCAAGAGCATGAAAGTCTACGAGAAGATCAGCGATCTCCAGCCGCTCGTCGGCGAGATCATCGGCACCAGCGAGTGGGTGACCATCGAGCAGGGCCGCATCAACCAGTTTGCCGACGCCACCGGCGACCACCAGTGGATCCACGTCGATCCCGAGCGCGCCAAGGACGGCCCCTTTGGCGCCCCCATCGCCCACGGCTTCCTGACGCTGAGCCTGCTACCGGAGTTCTCGAATGCGGCCTATCGCGTGGAGGAAAGCCGCACGGGCGTGAACTATGGTCTCGACAAGGTGCGCTTTCCGGCGCCGGTGCCTGTGCGCAGCAAGCTGCGCGCGCACTTCAAGCTGCTGTCGTACGAGGCGCTGGACGGTGGCGGCGCGCAGACCAAGGTGGAGATGATCGTCGAGCGGGAAGGCGGCACCAAGCCGGTGTGCATCGCCGAGTCGATCACGCGACGGTATCCCTGAACATGGTGCGGCAGCCTAGCGCACGTAAGACGGGGCGCCGCGCAACATCGAGGTTACGAGATCAGCCGCGCCGGGCACCGGCGCGGCTTTCTGACTTTGAGGAGACAAGAGATGACACATAGCCAACTGACACGCCGCCGCGTCCTGCTCGCCATCGCCTGCGGGGCACTGCTGGCCGGCGCTGGACCCGCGCTGGCGGACAAGTATCCGGATCGCCCGATCCGCATTGTGTCCGTGGCGAGCCCCGGCACCAGCATCGACGACTACACCCGCTTGCTGGCGAAATTCCTGGGCGAGCGGCTCGGACAGAACGTCGTGGTCGAGAACCGGCCGGGCGCCAACATGATCCTGGCGAGCGACGCGGTCGCCAAGTCGTCCCCGGACGGGTACACGCTGCTGCTCACGGCTTCCAGCGCGATGTCGGCCAACCCGTTCCTGTACCGGAAGCTGCCCTACAACCCCAACAAGGACTTCGTGCCGGTGGCGCGCATGTCCACGCTGCCGATTGCGCTGGTCGTGCCGGAGCAGTCGCCATATAAGTCGATCCCGGACCTCGTGGCTGCCGCGCGCGCGAAGCCGGGCGCCATCAATGGCGGCTCCAGCAGCACGGGCTATCGCCTGATGTCGGCCGCATTCAACGAGGCGGCAGGCATCAAGACGACGGATGTTCCCTACAAGTCCACTGCCGGCTTGCTGCCCGACCTCGTCGGCGGCCAGGTGGACTACAGCATGGTGGAGTTCGGCGCGGCCTATACGCTGGTGCAGTCGAAGAAGCTGCGGGCGCTGGCGGTGCTCAGCCCGAGGCGGGTGCCGGTGCTGCCGGACGTGCCGACGTTGTCGGAGGCGGGCATGCTGAACCCGAAGCTGATGGAGGCCGTGTCGCGCACCAACTGGAGTGGTCTGTTCGCGCCCGCCGGCACGCCCGCGCCGATCGTCGAGCGGATCGGCAAGCTGACCATCGAGTTCGTGAACTCGCCCGAGGCGCAGAAGCATTATGCGGCGCGGGGAAGCCTGGCGAATCCGGGGACTGGCGCGGAGCTGGGCGCCGCGGTGCAGGCCGACCAGCAGATCTGGCAGAAGATGATTGGTGTGGCGGGGATTCAGCCGGAGTAAGCCGCGGAGCCACCGGTTTTCTCCCCTGAGAGACCGGCGCACGCTGGCCATGCCGACTTGCTCCCAATAACCGACACGTCGTCCCCGCGTAGGCGGGGACCCAGTGTCTTTGAAGCGCGAGCGCTTCTCAAAGTCGCTGGATTCCCGCCTTCGCGGGAATGACGATCAGAACCCGAACAGCGATTTCGCCACGATCCCGCGCTGGATTTCGCTGGTCCCGCCGTAGATCGTGGTGGCGCGGCGGAAGAACATCTCGGCGGCGATGTCGCTCATCACCTCTTGCTGCGGCAGCGGCTCGCCCTGATGGCCGTCATGGCTGGACGGATAGGCAACGGGGCCGTAGTCGCCCAGGCTTTCCACGAGGAACTGTCCCATCAGCTGCTGCAGCTCCGTGCCGCGGATCTTGAGCATCGAGCCCATCGCATGGGCTGCCGGGCTGTGGTCTGCCTCCAGCGCGGCCACCCGCTGCACCATGACCGAGATGGCTTCCAGTTCTGCTTCGCAGCGCGCCAGGCGCAGGGCGAACTGGTGGTGTTCGCCCAAGGTGCGGTTGCGGGCGGGCGATGCCGCCATGGCGCGCAACTGGCGTTGCAGGCGGCGCAGCGTCGGCAGGTCGGCGGTGGTGGCGTGCTCGTTGTTGAGCAGGAACTTGGTCACCTTCCAGCCGCTGCCTTCCTCGCTGATGAGGTTGGCAACCGGCACGCGGACGTTGTCGAAGAAGGTCTCGTTCAGGTGGTGGCAGCCATCGATGCTGATAATGGGGCGCACGGTAATGCCGGGCGTCTTCATGTCCACCAGCAGGAAGCTGATGCCAGCCTGCTTCTTGGCCGACGTGTCGGTGCGCACCAGCAGGAAGATCCAGTCGGCGTGGTGGGCGTAGCTGGTCCAGATCTTCTGGCCATTGATGATGTACTCGTCACCGTCGCGCACGGCCTGCGTGCGCAGCGAGGCAAGGTCCGAGCCCGATCCGGGTTCCGAGAAGCCCTGGCACCACAGGCGCTCGCCACGCAGGATGGCGCCGATGTGCTCGGCCTTCTGCGCGGACGTGCCGAAGTGGTTGATCACCGGGCCGACCAGCTTCTGCGCGAACCCGTCCTGCGAAGGCACGCCTGCGGCGGCACATTCTTCGTCGAAGGCCAGGCGTTGCGGCACGGTCCAGCCGGTGCCGCCGTGTTCCTTTTGCCAATAAGGCGCACCCCAGCCGTGCGCGTTCAGCACGCGCTGCCACTGCATGACGGTCTCGCGCGGCGAGCGCATGCCGTGCGCGCGGCGGGGCAGGTCGGCGGGAACTTTGTTTTGCAGGAAGTGGCGTACTTCCTGGCGGAATTCGGCGAGGGTGGGGTCGGGGCGGAAGTCCATCTGAATGCTCTCCATGTCACGGCCGCGCGGTCCGCCGCTGCGGACCGTCGCGATGGTGACATCTTGGAGGAGAGAAGGGCGTGCATCGCCCCCCACCACTGGTGGCCCATGCCACCCCATATGTCCGCTTATGACAGGGACAGTCTCCCTGTTCCGGACTTTCCGGCCCTTGTGCGGGATATCGCATCCCGGTGCCTCGCCTTATCCCCCCATGTCGAGTAGGACCGCTGCGGCGCGTTGTACGGGACACTGTGTCATGCAGTGCCGAAGCAGTGGAAGTCAACGTTGCACAAGGAGCGCCGTTCCCATCATCGGAGGAAGGACAATGCAATCCCGGCAATACCCGCTACGCCATGCCACGCTCGCTATCTCCGAGGGCATTGCCGAGTTCACCCACCAGCGGCCCGAGGCGCGCAACGCGCTCTCGCTGGAACTGCGGCAGGACTATGCCGACATGCTCGACCTCGTCGAGGCCGACAGCGGGGTGCGGGCGCTGATCCTCGCGGGCTCGGGCGGCAGCTTCTGCGCGGGTGGCGACCTCCGGTCCATCCGCGATCTGCTTGACGATCCCGATCCGTCCGTGCGCGAACCGGCCGCCATGCGTCGCCGGCTGACCGGAATCCATGGCTGGCTGCGCCGCCTGCACGACCTCGAACTGCCCGTGATTGCCGCGGTAGACGGGCCGGCAGCCGGTGCCGGCTTCTCGCTGGCGCTGGCGGCGGACTTCGTGCTGGCGTCGGAGCGCGCCTCGTTCTCGATGGCCTTCGTCAAGATCGGGCTGGTGCCCGACATGGGCGCGATGTACGCCCTGCCGCGTGCCGTGGGCATGGGACTGGCGAAGGAGTTGATGTACACCGGGCGGCGCATGGAGGTGCAGGAGGCGCGCGAGCGCGGCATCGTGCATGCGATCCACGGCGCCGCCGCGTTGCCGACGGCGGCGCGCCAGTTCGCCGCCCGCTTCCTCGACGCCCCGCGCGATGCGGTGGCCCTGACCAAGCGCGCGCTCAACGGCACCTTCGAGTCGTCCTACGACACCATGTTCGCGCTGGAAGGGCAGGCGCAGGGACTGGCCGCTTCCACGCAGTTCTACCGCGACGCCATCGGGAGTTTCCTGCGCGGCGAAGGGCTGCGATTCGACTGGGAGCGCGCCGCGCGCGAAGCATAAGGGCTGCCTGCCGATGTCGACCCTTCCGATTCGTTCGCTCGCGCCTGCAACAGCCGGCTCTGGCCCATGCGCCGATGCGCAGCAGGGCACATGCGGGAGGGCGGTTGGCCATGGCTGTTTCACACCTGATGGAACATGGACATCGGGGTCTGCGCCAGATCTCCACCTCGCAGCCTGCTCGAGCTGCGGGTTTCTCTGCTCCGGCCCCGTGCCGGAGTTTTCTTACACGAGTAGCCTTCGACTGCGTGCCCCCCGACCCGGGGGAGTCTGTGGGTGGGCACAACGCCTCGGGACGGGTAGGCTTGCATCTGCCTGCCCCGTGGTCTGCTTCCGTTTGCGTATGCCCGGAGGAGCGTGCGCTTGGGAATCCCTTCACCTGCCGGCCGCATTGGGGGTGGAGTCAATAATCAAATGGAGAAGACTGGAAAATGAGGAAATCGCAACTTGCGCTTGCTGCACTGCTGGCCGTGGCAGGCGCAGCCCAGGCCCAGACCAGCGTGACGCTGTACGGCGTGATCGATGGTTCGATCGAGTATGTGAATCGCGTCGCGAACGCCCAGCCTACCGTCGTGAACGGCCAGCCCGTTTTTGCGACTACGGGCGGCAGCCGTCTGTCGATGCCCACGCTGGGCGGCCTGTCGCCATCGCGCTGGGGCCTGCGGGGGACCGAGGACCTTGGCGCGGGCAATAGCGCCATCTTCGTCCTGGAGAACGGCTTTGCCCCGGATACCGGCACCTTGCAGTCCGGCCGCCTCTTCGGCCGCCAGGCCTTTGTCGGCCTGCAGAACAGCACCTACGGCAAGCTGATGCTGGGCCGCCAGTACACGTCCTTCTTCGAGGGCATGGCCAATTTTGCGCCGCTGCGCTTTGCCACGACTTATGAACCGGTGGCATGGCAGCTTGGCACCAACTACCGCGAAGACAACGTCGTCAAGTATGTCGGCGTGTTCGGACCGCTGCAGGCTGTGGCTCACTATTCGTTCGGCGTGGGCGTGCCGGCGATCGGCGCCCAGGCGCTGGCTAACGGCGGCAACGGCGAAACGCCGGGAGCATTCCGCGACAATAACGGCTACGGCGCGTCGCTGTCCTACTTCAGCAATGGCTTCGGTGCCTCGATCGCCTACGACCAGTGGCACCCGACCGTGACTTCCGGCCAGCAGGGCAACAGCCGGAAGGCAGGTGCGGCGCTTAGCTATTCAACCGGTCCGTTCAAGGCCATGGCCGGCTACCGCTGGGCCAAGGTGGACTTCGCCAACGGCAATACGCTTGCACGCGATGATTACTACTGGGCAGGCGTCAACTACCAGGCTACCGCCGCACTGGGACTGTCGCTGGCCTACTACTACGCGGACTTCAAGCGATTGAGCCTGGCGCCCGCGGCCCCGGCCAGCAATCCGGCCAACCCGTGGCAAGTGTCCTTCCTTGCCGACTACAGCCTGTCCAAGCGCACTGACATCTATGTGACGGCTGCCTATTCGCGCAATGCAGGCCTGAACTTCGACTCGTCGCAGACGCTGTTCCTCTACGGCTATCCGATGACGGCCGGGCAGAAGGGCATGGTTGGCGTGACTACGGGCATCCGCCACATCTTCTGAGTGCGCCGGGAGACCGGCAAGCAGCAGGTGACGCAAGTCCACTGCGATGAAGCAATGACGAACCCCATCGGCCCCGAGCCGTGCGCAGGCCACCGCGAGGTGGTCGGCGAAACGTCGATGGAGGAACGTCGGGGGCTCGGCCAAGGAGCCCCGATAGCCCAGATGGGGCACGCCGGGATCTGTGCGGGGGTGCTCAGTAATGGGCATTCCCGCGCGATTCGACGACGAATTGGCGGGACCTGACACCGGATAAGTTCCGCCGATACAGCCGGTGTATCGCTCGCAATACCGAAAGTATTTTTCCGACGTCTCCCCGAAACGTACGATGGATTCACCCGTTTCGAGGAGACAGCATGAACACCGCAGCATCGCGGCAACAGGGGCCCGCAGCATGACAGGCCCCCTGCAAGGCGTCCGCATCATCGACATGACCACGGTCCTCATGGGACCGTACGCCACCCAGATCCTCGGCGACCTTGGTGCCGACGTCATCAAGGTCGAGCCGCCCGCCGGCGACACCGTGCGCGACGTGGGCCCTCGCCGCCACGACGGCATGGCCGGCATCTTCCTGCATGTGAACCGCAGCAAGCGCAGCGTCGTGCTGGATCTGAAGAAGCCCGCCGGGCGCGAGGCGCTTCTGCGCCTGGCCGCCGATGCCGACGTACTCATCTACAACGTCCGCCCGCAGGCGATGGCGCGGCTGAACCTCGGCTACGAGGAGATCGCGAAGATCAATCCGTGCATCCTGTACGTGGGCGTGTACGGCTACGGCCAGGGCGGTCCCTACGCCGCCAAGTCGGCCTATGACGACCTGATCCAGGGCGCCGTGGCCATTCCCTCGCTCGCCAGGACGGCCGGCGCAGACGTGCCGCGCTACGCCCCCAGCGCCATTGCCGACCGCATCGTTGCGCTCGCCGCCGCGAATGCCGTGACGGCCGGGCTGTTCCACCGCCAGCGTACCGGCGAAGGCCAGGCCATCGACGTGCCGATGTTCGAAACCATGGCGCAGTTCGTGCTGGGCGACCACATGGGCGGCCTGACCTTCGACCCGCCCATTGGCCCGAGCGGCTACGCGCGCATTCTCGACCACAACCGCCGCCCGTACCGAACCAGGGACGGCTACGTCTGCGTGCTTGTCTACAACGACAAGCAGTGGCGCAAGTTCTTCGACATGATCGGCAAGCCGGGCCTGATGGACAACGACCCGCGCTTCGCCACCATCGGCGAGCGTACCAAGCACATCAACGAGTTGTACCAGATGGTGGCCGAGGTGATGCCCACGCGCACGTCCGCCGAATGGATCGAATTGCTTGAAGCCGCCGACATGCCGGTGATGCAGCTTCACACCATCGACTCGCTGCTGGCGGATCCGCACCTCGATGCCGTGAACTTCTTCGACGTGGTCGAGCACCCCACCGAAGGCGCGATCCGCTCCATGGCGATCCCCTCGCAATGGTCGAGGACGCCGCCGCGGGTTGCCCGCCAGGCCCCGCGCCTCGGCGAGCACAGCGCCGAGGTGCTGGCCGAGGCCGGCTACAGCGCCGCAGACATTCGCAAGCTGGCCGAGGAGGGCGCCACCGTGCTCGCCCCGGCCGCGCAGTAACGCCATATCCGGAGCTTCACCTTGACCACAAGCCTCGAATTCCTGCCGCTCGTCGCCATCCCGCCCGAGGATGAGGCGCTGCGTGCCCCAATCCGCGCCTTCCTTGAAGAGACGCTGGCCGACGTGCCGACGCATATCCGCGCCCGCACCTGGATGGGCTATGACGCCGACTTCAGCCGCGCCCTCGCGAAACAGGGCTGGCTCGGCCTCGCCTTGCCAAAAGAGTACGGCGGCGCCGGCCGCAGCGCCTTCGCCCGCTTCGTGCTGGTGGAGGAACTGATCGCCGCCGGCGCGCCGGTGTCGGCCCACTGGTTCGCCGACCGCCAGACCGCGCCGCTGATCCTGAAGTTCGGCACGCCGGCGCAGCGCGAGTTCTTTGTCCCGCGCATGGTGCGCGGCGAGATCTTCATGTGCATCGGCATGAGCGAGCCCGACACCGGCTCCGACCTCTCCAGCGTGCGCACCCGCGCCGTGCGCACCGAAACTGGCTGGCGCCTGAACGGCCGCAAGATCTGGACGACCAATGCCCACCGCACGCAGTACATGTGCGCGCTGGTGCGGACGTCGGGCCAGCACGGCGACCGCCACCAGGGCCTGTCGCAGGTACTGATCGACCTGAGCCTGCCCGGCATCAGCTACCGCCCGATCAAGGACCTCGCCGGTGACGCGCACTTCTGCGAAGTCGTATTCGAGGACGTGGACCTGCCCGCCGACGCCATCGTCGGCGAGGAAGGCTCGGGCTGGAAGCAGGTGACCGCCGAACTCGCCTTCGAGCGCAGTGGCCCCGAGCGCATCCTGACCAGCCAGCTTCTGGCCGAGACGTGGCTGGCCGAAGTGCGTGCGTCGGGCCTCCCCGCGCCCGATTCGGTGAAGGTCATCGCCGGCCGCATCGCCGGGCGCCTGGCCGCGCTGCGGGCGATGTCGCTCGCCGTGGCCGACCTGCTCGACAAGGGCCAGAACCCCGAGACCGACGCTGCCTACGTCAAGGACCTCGGCACCGAGTTCGAGCAGACCGTGCCGGGATGGATCGCCTCGGCCATCGAGCAGATGCCGGACTTTGAGCCGTCGGAGACGCTGCAACGCGCGCTCGCCTACATCACGCAGCTTTGCCCGAGCTTCTCGCTGCGCGGCGGCACGCGCCAGATCCTGCGCGGCATCATCGCCCGCTCGCTCGGGCTTCGCTAAGACTCATCCGGATACGTATATGACTGATTCCCTCCTGGAAGGCTTCGAGCGCGCGCTCGCCGACCTGTGCGCCGACGAGGCGGTGCGCCGCAGCGAAGCGGGCGAAGGCGCCGCCGCGCAGTGGGCCGCCATCGACGCCCTTGGCTACACCGATGCCCTCGTGCCCGCCGAATGCGGTGGCGCCGGGCTGTCGCTACCTGAAGCGTTCCCGCTGTTCCTCGCTGCCGGCCGCGCCGGCCTGAGCCACCCGCTCGCCGAGACCGCCATCGCTCGCGCCATGCTGGCGAAGGCCGGGCGCGAGAGCACGGGCGAGTGTATTGCCATCGCTCCCGCCGCCGCTGGCGGCCAGCACATCGTCTGCCGCAACGTGCCGGGCGCCGCGCTCGCCGATCTCGTGCTGACGCAGTGGCGCGGCGAATGGCTGCTATTGCCGGTGAGCGCCGCGATGCGCACGCCGGGCATCTACCGCCCACGGGCATCGGCCTCGCTGCAATGGCAGTCCGCCGAAGCCGCCGTCTTCCGCTTCCGCGAAGACGACGCTGACATCATCGCCCTGTGCAACGCCGCCCACGCCGCGGGCATGGCGGGCGCGATGCAGCGCGTGCTGGCGATGAGCGTGACATACGTCAACGACCGCCAGCAGTTCGGGCGCGCGATCAGCCAGTTCCAGGCCATGCAGCAGGAACTGAGCGTGATGGCCGAGCAGGCTGCCTCGGCGGTCTTCGCCGCCCGCCTGGGCTGCGCCGCCGACGGCTACCTTCCCGACCCACTGCGCGCTGCTACCGCAAAGCTGCGCGCCTGCGAGGCGGGGGAGCGAGTGGCGGCCATCGCCCACGCCGTGCACGGCGCCATCGGCATCACCGAGGAACTGGCGCTCGGCCTGTTCACGCGCCGCCTGCATGAATGGCGCAGCGTCGGCGGCAGCGAGACATATTGCGCAAAGCTGCTCGGTGACGCGCTGTTCGCGCAAGACGGCGCATCGAGCCAGGTGATTCTCGACTTCGCGCGCACGCAGCTCGCATTCCACTCCTGAGGCCGCCATGCAGAACAACAAGGAATCCATCGTCATCGTCGGCGCGAAGCGTACGCCCATCGGGGCGTTCAACGGCTCGCTGTCGGCGTTCAAGGCGCCGGAGCTGGGCGCCATCACCATCCGCGCCGCCGTGGCGCAGGCAGGCGTCGATCCGGCTTCGGTCGACGAAGCCATCATGGGCCTGTGCCTGTTTGCCAACGTTGGTCAGGCGCCAGCGCGGCAGGCTGTACTCGGCGCGGGGCTGCCCACGTCCACGCCGGCCACGACCATCAGCAAGATGTGCGGATCGGCCATGAAATCCGTGATGCTCGCGCATGACCTGCTGCTCGCCGGCACCTGCAACGTGGCCGTGGCGGGCGGCATGGAGTCGATGACCAACGCGCCGTACATCGTCCCGCGCGGCCGCTACGGCTACCGTCTCGGGCACGGCCAGTTCCTCGATCACATGTATTGCGACGGCCTGGAGGATGCCTACGAAGGCCACCTGATGGGCTACTACGCCGACCTCGCCGCCGAGGCGCGCGGCATCGGCCGCGAGGCGCAGGATGCGTACGCCCGCGAGAGCCTGCTGCGCGCGCAGGCGGCGGTCGCCGAAGGGCACTTCCGCGACGAGATCGCCCCGGTCACGCTCAAGCGCGGCGGCGAGTTCACCGAGGACGAGACGCCGGGCCAGTGCGACGCCGCGAGGCTGCCGAAACTGAAGGCCGTGTTCCGCGACGGTGGCTCGGTAACGGCCGGCAATGCCTCGTCGATCTCCGACGGTGCCGCCGCGCTGGTCCTGATGCGCGAGAGCGACGCCATTCGCCAGGGCCTTGCGCCGCTGGCCCGCATCGTCGCGCACGCCACCCATGCCAACCCGCCTCAACAGTTCGCCGACGCGCCGGTGCTCGCCGCGCGCCGCGTGTTCGACAAGGCCGGCTGGACCGCGCGCGACGTCGATCTCTATGAGGTCAACGAGGCGTTTGCCGTGGTGACGATGATCGCGCTGGACGAACTGGGCATCGGCCACGACCGCCTCAACGTCAATGGCGGCGCCTGCGCGCTCGGCCATCCGGTCGGGGCCACCGGCGCCCGCTTGCTGGTGACGCTGGTCCACGCGCTGAAGCAGCGCGGCCTGAAGCGCGGTCTCGCCAGCCTGTGCCTGGGCGGCGGCGAGGCGACCGCAGTTGGCCTGGAACTGTGCTGAGGAGGGTGGGATGAGTCTTCAGCATCGCATCGAGAACTCGGTCGGCTGGCTGGTCATGGACCGGGCGGCGGCGATGAACAGCCTGAACCGCGAGATGGCGGCCGCCATGACCGCGCGGCTCAATGCCTGGCGCGACGACTCCGCCGTGCGCGTGGTGGTGCTCACCGGCAACGGCCGTGCGTTCTGCGCCGGGGCAGACCTGAAGGAAGTGGCCGAGCCGCCTGTGACCGGCGAGCCGGATTTCCTGGACGTGGTGGTTGGCTTCGTCGACGCGCTGCGTGCCTTCCCGAAGCCGGTCATTGCAGCCGTGAATGGTCTGGCGCTGGCGGGCGGCCTGGAAACGGTGATGGCCTGCGATCTCGTCCTCGCGGCCGAGAGCGCGAAGCTGGGCGACGCGCACTCGAACTTCGGCGTGTTCCCGGGAGCGGGCGGCGCGGCCGTGCTGCCGCGCAAGGTGCCCGCCAATGTGGCGCGCTGGCTGCTGTTCACCGGCGCGAGCTTCACCGCCGCGCAGATGGAGCGCTTCGGGCTGGTCAACGAAGTCGTGCCCGACGCCGGACTCGCTGCCCGCGCGCAAGCCGTGGGCGAACTGCTGGCGGCCAGGAGCCCGCTGGTGCTCGCCCGCATGAAGCGCGTGGTGGCCGAAGCCGCCGACAAGCCGGTTGCCGACGCGCTCCGCCACGAACTGCTCGAACTGCGCAACCACCAGCGCTCTTATGACATGCGCGAAGGCCTGCGGGCCTTCGCCGAAAAGCGGCAGCCTGTCTTCCAGGGCCGCTGAACCGATACAAGGATCCACCATGGACTTGCTCTACTCGGAGGAGCACAAGGCGTTCCGGCGGGAAGCGCGTGACTTCATCGTCGCCAACCTGCCCGACGACATGCGCCAGCGCCTGCGCGACGGCGGCTTCGCCTCCAAGGCCGATACCGAACTCTGGCAACGTGCGCTGAACAGGCGTGGCTGGGGTGCGCCCGCCTGGCCGAAGGCATGCGGCGGCGCCGGCTGGGATGCCGCCGAACAGCAGATCTTCGCCGACGAGTGTGCCGCCGCCCCGGCGCCGCCGCCGCACATCTTCAACATCACGATGCTCGGGCCGGTGATCATCCACTTCGGCTCCGACGCCCAGCGCGAGTACTTCCTGCCGAAGCTGCTGAACGCCGACATCCAGGTCTGCCAGGGCTTCTCGGAGCCGGGTTCCGGCTCCGACCTCGCATCGCTCAAGACTGCCGCCGTGCGCGAGGGCGACGAGTACGTCGTCAACGGCCAGAAGATCTGGACGAGCCAGGCGCATTACTCCGACTGGGTGTTCTGCCTCGTCCGCACCGATCCCAATGCGGTGAAGAAGCAGGCCGGCATCTCGTTCCTGCTGATCGACCTGAAGACGCCCGGCGTGACCGTGCGGCCGATCATCAGCATCGACGGCCGCCACAGCCTGAATGAAGTGTTCTTCGACAACGTGCGGGTGCCCGCCACCAACCTGGTCGGCGAAGAGAACAAGGGCTGGGACTATGCCAAGTTCCTGCTTGGCCACGAGCGCGCTTACATCGCCGGTATCGGCCGCAACAAGGAACGCGTGGCCTGCGCGAAGGCTTTGCTGGCGAAGCTGGGGGAGGAGGGGCATCCCGCTTCCACGCTGGCGGCCTGTCGCGGCCAGATCGCCATGATCGAGGCCGACCTGCACGCGCTGGAAGTGACGCAGTTCCGCATGCACGGCGGCCATGCCGACATGAAGCTGTCGCCGATGCTGAAGGCCCGCGGCAGCGAGATATTCCAGGCCATCACCGACGTGATCTGCCGCATGACCGCCCCGGCCTCGCTGCGGGCGGACACTGGAACGCTCGCCAAGTCGTATCTGTACTCCCGCGCCGTCTCCATCTTCGGCGGCAGCACCGAAGTGCAGAAGAACATCCTTTCCGCCACCGTGCTCGACCTGTCATGAACCTGCAACTGAACGACGTCCAGCAGCAACTGCAGGACAGCCTGGCGCGGCTGCTGGCCCGCGAATACGATTTCGGCCACCGCCAGCAATACGTGGCGGCTGAAGCCGGCCACTCGCCCGAAGTGTGGGCGCAACTGGCCGAACTCGGCGTGACCGCCGCGGCGATGCCCGAGGCGCATGGCGGCTTCGGCGGCGATGCCGTGGACCAAATGGCCGTGTCCGAGGCGCTGGGCAAGTGCCTGTCACTGGAGCCGTATCACGGCACCGTGGTCATGGCGGCCACGGCCATCGAACAGCTCGGCTCGCCCACGCAGCAGTCCAGCCTGTTGCCACGGATCGCGCGCGGCGAACTCCAGGTGGCGTGGGCGCATGGCGAAGCGGTGCCCGGTCGCGTGGCCACGCATTCTGCCCATGGCGTGGACGGCTGGCGCCTGTATGGCACCAAGCCCTGCGTGCTGCATGGCACCGGGGCGGACTACTTCCTCGTGACCGCGCAGGCGCCGAATGAAGGCGTCCAGCTCTTCCTGGTCAATGCCCGCACCACGGGCGTGGCCGTCGCCGGCGGTCGCCTCATCGACGGTACCCCGGCGGCGGACGTGACGCTGGACGACGCCGAGGGCGAGCGGCTTGGCACGCTGACACCCGCGCTGCTGCAGCGCCTGCTCGACACCGGCATCAGCGCGGCCTGCGCGGAGATGGTCGGCGCGATGGATTCGGCGTACACGCTTACCGTCGCCTACCTGAAGACGCGCAAGCAGTTCGGCCGCCTGATCGGCTCGAACCAGGCGCTCCAGCATCGCGCCGTCGACATGCTGGTGGCGCTGGAGCAGAGCCGCAGCATGGCGGTCTCGCTGGCACTCGCGCTGGCCGGCCGCAACGACCTGACTGGCGCGGACGTGCCGTCGCACGCCGCCAAGGTGCTGGTCACCCGCAACGCACGGCAGGTCTGCCAGGAAGCCATCCAGATGCACGGCGGCATCGGCATGACCGAGGAGTACGCGGTCGGCCACTACCTGCGCCGCATCCTCGTGCTCGACCAGCTGCATGGCGACACGCAATTCCATCTGGGCCGCCTGGAAGGGCGTCCCGAATAGTCCCGAATAGTCCCGAATAAACCCCGAATAAACCCCGAATTACTCCAATACTTCGAGAGGAGATCCACCATGACCGACAACAACCTCATGTCCCTGGCCGGCAAGGTCATCATCGTCACCGGCGCCGCGCAGGGCGTGGGCCGTGCCACCGCCGAACTCGCGCTCAAGCTGGGCGCCAAGGTTTGCGCGGTGGACCTGAAGGGCGAACCCATCCAGGCCCTCGCCGCCGAGCATCCCGACCACGTGCAAGCCTATGTCGGCAACGTGGCCGACCCCGACTTCGTTTCGGCCTCGGTCGAGCATGCCGTATCGCGCTTCGGCAAGGTGGACGGCCTTGTGAGTTGCGCCGGCATCGTGCGTGCCGCGATGATCGAGAACATGACGCTGAAGACCTGGAACGAAGTGATCGACTGCCACCTGACCGGCGCGTTCCTGTGGCTCCAGGCAGTGGGCTCGCGCCTCGTCGAGCGCGCGAAGAACGGCGAGAAGGTCAGCGGCTCGATCGTCAACATCTCGTCCGAAGCCGGCCGTCGCGGCTCCATCGGCCAGATCAACTACGCCTCTGCCAAGGCCGGCATGCTGGGCATGACGATGGCTGCCGCCCGCGAGTGGGGCAAGTACGGTGTGCGCACCAACACCATCTGCCTGGGCATGGTCGAGACGCCGATGACCGAGACCATCCGCAGCGACCGCTTCCGCGACACCTACCTTGCCATGATTCCGATGGGCCGCTGGGCGCAACCGGAGGAAGTGGCGGCCCCAATCGCCTTTCTGCTGTCGGATGCCGCCGGCTACGTGCTCGGCCAGCACCTCGGCGTGAATGGTGGCTTCCACCTGGCGAGCTGAGGCCGGCATGTCGTCACGCAAGCTTTTTACCCACGATGAGCTGCGCCGCACCTTCCATCCGCGATCCATCGCGGTGGTCGGGGCGACGCCCAACGAGAAGGCCTTCGCCGGCCGCTCAATGACCAACCTGCGACAGTTCGACGGCAAGGTGCTGCTGGTCAACCCGCGCTACGAGGAGATCAACGGGGAATGCTGCTACCCATCGCTCTCCGCGCTGCCCGAGGTGCCGGACTGCGTGCTGATCGCCACCGGGCGCGACACGGTCGAGCCCATCGTGCGCGAGTGCGGCAAGCTGGGCGCAGGCGGCGTGGTGCTGTTCGCGTCGGGCTACGCCGAGACCGGCAATCCGGAGAAGGCAGCCGACCAGGCCCGCCTGGTGGACATCGCCCGGGAGAGCGGCGTGCGGCTGCTCGGCCCCAACACCATCGGCTATGCCAACTACGTCAACAACGCGATGGTGTCGTTCACGGCGCTGCCGGCCCGCGAGGGCGAACTGCCGCCGCACGCGATCGGGCTGGTG
Organism: Cupriavidus sp. 22TCCZM04-2; assembly: GCF_057798895.1. Taxonomy (NCBI): domain Bacteria; kingdom Pseudomonadati; phylum Pseudomonadota; class Betaproteobacteria; order Burkholderiales; family Burkholderiaceae; genus Cupriavidus; species Cupriavidus sp. 22TCCZM04-2. The sequence continues at coordinate 126,952 of NZ_JBYOJS010000016.1, read as the reverse complement.
AGCCAGTCCGGCGCGCTCGCGTTCGCGCTGGAGCAGGCGGCCAACCACGGCACGGCGTTCAGCCATGTGTTCTCGTGCGGCAATGCGTGCGACATCGACGTGGCCGACCAGATTGCCTACATGGCCGGCGATCCGGCGTGCGCGGCGATTGCCTGTGTGTTCGAGGGGCTGTCCGACGCCAGCCGCATCATCCGCGCCGCCGAGCTGTGCGCGCAAGCCGGCAAGCCGCTGGTCGTCTACAAGATGGCGCGTGGCGAAGCGGGTGCGGCGGCTGCCATGTCGCACACCGGGTCGATGGCGGGGTCCGACCGCGCCTACAGCACGGCGCTGCGCGAGGCCGGCGCGGTGCAGGTCGACACGATCGAGCAACTGGTGCCGACCACCGTGTTCTTCGCCAAGGCACCGCGTCCGACGGCGACCGGCGTGGCGATCGTCTCCGGCTCGGGCGGCGCGGGCATCGTCGCCGCCGACGAGGCCGAGCGCTTCGACGTGCCGCTGCCGCAGCCGTGCGACGCGACCCGTGCCGTGCTCGAATCGCATATCCCGGACTTCGGCGCTGCCCGCAACCCGTGCGACCTGACGGCCCAGGCCGCCAACAACTTCGACTCGTTCATCCAGTGCGGCGACGCGGTCTTCGCTGATGTGGCCTATGGCGCCGCCGTCGTGCCGCTGGTGGTGACGGGCGAAGGCAACGGGCGCCGCTTCGAGGTCTTCAACGACCTCGCGGTGAAGCACGGCAAGATGGCCTGCGGCCTGTGGATGTCGAACTGGATGGAAGGCCCGGAGTCGCGCGAGACCGAAGCGCTGCCGCGGCTGGCGCTGTTCCGCTCGGTGTCGCATTGCTTCGCGGCGCTGGCGGCATGGCACCGGCGCGAGCAGTGGCTGTTGTCGCGCGCCACGCCGAAGGCGCCGCGCATGACGCTCGCTTCGGTGGCCGCCGATGCACGCGCGCGCATCCTGGCCGCGCCGGCCGATACGCTGACCGAGCGTGAAGCCAAGGACGTCCTCGCCATGTACGGCGTGCCGGTGGTGGGCGAGTCCCTGGCGGCGAGCGGGCAGGACGCCGTGCGCGCCGCCGATGCCTGCGGCTATCCGGTCGTGCTGAAAGTCGAAAGCCCGGCAATCCCGCACAAGTCGGAAGCCGGCGTGATTCGCCTCGGCGTGAAGTCGGCCGAGGAAGTCGCCGTTGCGTACCGCGAGGTGATGGCGAACGCGCGCAAGGTGACGACCGACGACCGCATCAACGGCGTGCTGGTGCAAAGCCAGGTGCCGGCCGGCGTCGAGATCCTGGTCGGCGCCCGCGTCGATCCGCACCTCGGCGCGCTGCTGGTTGTCGGCCTGGGCGGGGTGATGGTCGAGCTGATGCAGGACACGGTCGCGACTATCGCGCCGTGCTCGGCGCAGCAGGCGCGCGAGATGCTGGAACGGTTGCGCGGCGTGGCGCTGCTCAAGGGCTTCCGTGGCGCGGCCGGCGTGGACATGGAGCGTCTGGCCGAGGTCATCGCCAGCCTGTCCGAGTTCGCGGCCGACCAGCGCGACCTGATCGCCGAGTTCGACGTGAATCCGCTGATCTGCACGCCGGACCGCATCGTGGCGGTGGACGCGCTGATCGAACGCAAGGGCTGACGGCCGGTTTGGCGGAGGAAGGCCGCGCTACGGAGGGGCGCGGCCTTGTGAAGGGCTTTGGAGAATGCCGGGTAAGCAGGCGGCTGCTCCCTCTGCCAGTGCCGCCTATGGCGTTGCCTCCCGCGTCGCCTCCTGCGCCAGCGCCACGAAGTTCCGCGTCGTCGCGTTGCTCGGATCGGGCAGCGTCGCCAGGGCGATGCCGAAGTCCATCTGCTCGGGCAATCCGGTCAGCGGGATGTGGCGGATGCCTTCGCCGCCCAGCCGGGCGGTGGCGGCCGGCACGAGCGCGACGCCCAGGCCGCTTTCCACCAACGCGAGGATCGTCGGCACCTGCACGGCCTCCTGGGCAATAGGCGGACTGATGCCCGCTGCCTGGAAGGCGTACATCATCAGCGCGTGCATGGTCGGCACGCGGGCCTGCGAATAGACGATGAACGGTGTGTCGCCGAGCTCGGGGAGCGCGACGAACTTGCGCCCGGCCAGCGGCGAATCAATGCTCACCGCCAGCACCAGCGGGTCGGACTGGAGCAGGGTGACCTGCGCGGCAGTCTTGCCCAATACCGGATGACGGACCAGCGCGGCGTCGAGCGTGTGTTCCTCCACGGCCCGCAGCAGGTCGACGGTTGTGGATTCCTCGATCACCAGTTCCACGCGCGGATACCGGGTTCGGAAGGCGCGGATCAGACGAGGCATCAGGGAGTAGACCGACGAGCCGACAAAGCCCACGCGCAGCTTGCCGCGCTCGCCGGCATCGCCTTCGCTGGCCGCGCGGCGGATCTCGTCGGCGAAGAACAGGGTGTTGCGCATCTGCCGCAGCACCAGTTCGCCGACCGGCGTCAGCGTGAGGCCCGACGGCAGGCGGTCGAACAGCGTGGCGCCGAGTTCCTCCTCCAGCTTGCGGATGGCCGTGGACAGCGGTGGCTGCGCCATGCACAGGCGCTCGGCGGCGCGGTGGAAATTCAGGGTCTCGCTCAGGACGAGGGCCTGTCGCATCTGTCGGAGGTCCATCTCTGCTGCTCTGTGTTGCGGGATTAGCGGACTGCGCCTGCACCGCGCAGATGGTCGATGTCGTCAGGGCCGTAGCCGGCTGCAAACAGGATTTCGTCGGTGTGCTCGCCCAGCATCGGCGCGCGGTGGCGAACCGCGCCCGGGGTGTCGCTCAGCTTGATCGGCACGCCGGCGATCTTTACGCGCTGTGCCGAGCCGGGCTGCTCGACGTCCACCAGCATCTCCCGCACCGCATAGTGCGGATCGGCAAAGATCTCGGCGGACGTGCAGACCGGCCCGAACGGGACCTTGCCGCCCAGCACGGCGCCGATTTCCTCCTTGGTGCGCACGGACGTGAAGCCTTCCAGCAGGTCGATGACCTGCTGCGTGTTGGCGACCCGGGCTGCGTTGGTGGCGAAGGCCGGGTCCGTGCCCAGTTCGGGACGGCCGATGGCGGCGGCGAGCTTCTCCCACAGCGGATCATTGGCGACGGCGATCGAGACGTAGCCATCGCGCGCCCGGAACAGGCCGAACGGGCACAGCAGCGGATGGCGGTTGCCTTCGGGACCGGGCACCACGCCGGTGTACGAGGTCTGGTAGACGATGCGCTCGCACATGGCGAGCACGGCATCCGTCATCGCCACGTCCACGAACTGGCCCTTGCCGGTCTCCCGGACGCGATGGACGGCCGACAGGATGCCGATGCAAAGCATCAGTGCGGGGATCGTGTCGCCCACGCCAGGGCCGATCTTCATCGGGGTGTGGCGGTCGGGACCGGTGATGCCCATCATGCCGCCCATGGCCTGCGCGACCACGTCGTAGGCCGGCCAGTCCGCGTAGGGGCTGGCGCCCGAGCGCGGATCGCCGAAGCCGCGGACAGTGCCGTAGACAAGGCGGGGGTTGCTCTCCCGCAGCGTCTCCCAGCCCAGGCCGAGGCGCTCCATGACGCCAGCGCGGAAGTTCTCGACCACGATGTCGGCGCCGTCGATCAGCTTGCGCACGAGCGCCACGCCTTCGGCGGTCTTCAGGTCGACGGCAATCGAGCGTTTGTTCCGGTTGACGCTCTGGAAGTAGCCGCCGTACTCGCGCAGCGTGTCGTCCTCGCAGAAGGGGGCGGTCAGGCGCGTGCCGTCGCCCGCCATGGATTCGACCTTGATGACGTCCGCGCCGTGGTCGGCCAGCACCTGGGTGCAGAACGGGCCGGCCAGCATCTGCGTGAGGTCGATCACGCGCAGGCCGGCGAGCGCGCCGGTGGATGCCGGTCGTGTCATGCCGTCACCTTGCCCATCAGGGCGTCGGAAATGATGCGCATCTGGATTTCCGAGGTGCCCTCGAAGATCTTCGTCAGGCGCGCGTCGCGCCAGTAGCGCTCGGCGGCGAAATGCGTGGTGTAGCCCGCGCCGCCATGGATCTGCAGGCCCTCGCTGGTCACGCGCTCGCACATCTCGCTGGCGAACAGCTTGACCATCGACGCCTCGGTATCGGCCCGGCCGCCGTCGTCGATCTTCTCGCACACCGAATAGAGCAGCGCGCGCGACGCCTCGATCTGCGTGGCCATGTCGGCGATCTTGAAGCGGATGGCCTGGAAGTTGCCGATGGGCGAGCCGAACTGCGCGCGGTCGTGCGCGTACTGGATGGAGTCTTCCAGCGCGCCCTGCGCCAGGCCGATGGAGCGGGCGGCGGTGTGGGCGCGGGCGGTTTCGAGGCCGGCGGTGGCGAGGTAGAACGCCTTGCCTTCCTCACCGACCATCTTCGAATGCGGCACGCGGCAGCCGTCGAAGGCGAGTTCCCAGGTGGTCCAGCCGTGATAGCCGATCTTGGGGATGATGCTGCCGTTCACGCCCTCGGGCAGCTGGCCGCGCGGCTTCTCGACCATGAAGGCGGAAAGGCCCTTGTGGCGCGCCTTCGGGTCGACCACGGGATCGGTGCGGCAGATCACGAGGATGAAGTCCGCCTCGTCGGCAAAGGTGCACCAGTACTTGTTGCCGGTGATGACCCAGTCGTCGCCGTCGCGCACGGCGCGGCAGGAGATGTTGGCGACGTCGGAACCGGCATTGGGCTCGGAGAGCGAGAAGGCGCCGAGGAATTGGCCGGCCGCCATGCGCGGCAGGTATTCGGTCTTCTTTTCGGGCGTGAGCGCCTTGAGCGCGCCAATCAGGCCATTGCCGCGCGCGATCAGGCTGCCCACGCTCATCCAGCCGCGCGAGAGCTGCTCGGCGACGAGGCAGTACTCGTAGGCACCAAGGCCGAGGCCGCCGTATTCTTCGGGGATCAGGATGCCGAAATAGCCCAGCTCGGCCATTTCGTCGATCAGTTCGCGGGGAATCTGGCCCTTCTCCGGGTCCAGCTTGTTGGCCAGCGGCAGCACCCGTTCCATCGTGAACTGGCGTGCGGCTTCCTGGATCATGCGCCGTTCGGCGGTGAGCTTCTGCATCGGAATGTCTCTCAGCGAATTCTTCTCGCCGGCCCGGCGCGGCGGCCGGGCCGGTGCCCACGTCAGGCCAGGACGTTGCGCGGGTCGGCCTTCAGGACGAGTTCCCACGCCTCGCGGGCCATCGGCTGGCTCTTCTCTTCCAGCACGTGGGCCAGCAGGCCGGCCGAACGGCCCACCAGTGCCAGGCCGCGCCCGATCAGCGGGTCCAGGCCCATCGCGGCGATGATCGCGCCGATGGCACCCACCACGTTCATCGGCAGCTTGCGGTTGTGCTCGGTCATCAGCACTTCCGAGATGGCTTCCATCAGGCGCCAGTGCAGGCCGTAGTAGCCGTTCTCGCGCGACAGGTCGCGCAGGGCGGGCACACGCGGGTCGCCGTCGACGTGGATGGGGTGGCCCACGCCGAAGACTTGCTGGCGGCGCTCCTTGTGGCGGCGGATGACATCGCGCGCGGCCTGCATGACGTCCGGGTCGGTCGCATCGGCGCGCAGTTCCTTCGCGCCTTCGAGCAGCATCTCGGCGGCGTTCTGCATCGGGCCCAGGAACACGCTGCCCGCGCCGAGCAGGCCGGTTGCCACCGCGCCTTGCAGGGCTTCCGGCGCGCCGATGTATGTCAGGCGGGCCGACAGCGAGCTCGGGGTGATGCCATGGTCGGCGGTGGTCACCAGCAGCGCATTGACCATGACCTTCTCGCGCGGCGTGGGCATGCGCGAGAGCGTGGTGAAGAAGATCATGTCGACGAAGTCGAACTTGCCGATGATCTCGGTGGACAGGTTCTTGCCGCGCACCATGATGGTGTCGGTCGTCGTATAGCCGATTTCGGTCTTTACCATTGGGAAGGCTCCGTGCCACGGTAGGAGATGACGGCGTCCAGCGCCACCACGCCCTGGCCCTGCGGGCGCACCGCAAGGGGGTTGATTTCGAGTTCGTCGATGCGGTCGGCGTGCTTTGCCACGAAGTCCGACAACCTGACCAGCGTGTCCGCCAGGGCGTCGATGTCGTATGCCGCCTGGCCGCGATGGCCCTTCAGCAGTTCGTAGCAGCGCGTCTCGGCGATCATCGCGCGTGCCGATTGCGGCGTGAGCGGCAGCAGGCGGCGGCTGACGTCCTTGAACAGCTCGATGGCCACGCCGCCGAGGCCGAAGGTGCAGACGTGGCCGAACACCTCGTCGCGGTGGATGCCGACCACGGCCTCCACGAACGGCGACGGCAGCATCGGCTCGACCAGCACGCCTTCGATCCGGTCCGCGGGCGCGGCCTTGCAGCCGTTGGCGTGGATCTCCTCGAAGGCCGCGCGGGCGGCGTCTTCCGACGCAATGCCCAGGCGCACGCCGCCGATGTCGGTCTTGTGCGTGATGGCCGCGCTGACGATCTTCATGACGATCTTGCCGGTGCCTTGCGCGGCCACCTTGCGGAAGGCCTGCGCGGCCTCGTCGGCCGTGGTGGCGACCACGCCGCCCGGCACGGTCACGCCGGCGCTGGCCAGCAGGGCCTTGCCGGCGGCTTCGGACAGGGATGCAGAGGCGCCTTCGGCCTTGCGCGGAGCAATCTCGCCGAGCGGACGCCAGCCGTGATCGAACTGCGCCTGCCACTTGCCGTACTCGATGAACCGCTTCACGGCCAGCACCGCGTTGCCGACCGCGCGCATGGGCATCAGGCCGCCCTCGATCATCTTGCGCTGGCCTTCGCCGGTGCGGTCGCTCATCCAGACCGGCACGATGGGCGTGCTTTCCTCGGACTGCACGCGGACCATGCTGTCGGCCAGCATGGCGCTGGTCTTGCCGTACTCGACGGGAATCGGGACCAGCACGAGGTCGGTATTCGGGTCGCTGGCCGTGGCCTTGAGCGCGGCGTAGCCGACTTCGGCATTGACCAGCACCTCGGCGGTCACGTCCACCGGGTTGTCGAAGGCGGCATAGCCGGGCAGGGCGCGGCCCAGCGCTTCAAGCGTCTGCGGCGCGAACCTCGACAGCGTCAGGCCGGCGATGCCCACCATGTCGGTGCACAGCGCCGCCGTGCCGCCCGAGAAGCTGTAGACGGCGAGCTGCTCCTTGCCGGTCGGCGTGGCGCGCGACAGCAGCGAGGCCACGTCGATCAGTTCGTCGATGTCGTCGACCTCGATGATGCCGAGTTCGCGGAACACCGCGCTGTTGATCTCGGCCACGCCGGCGATGGCGGCGGTGTGCGAGGCGGCGGCCTTGGCGCCGATTTCCGACTTGCCGACCTTCAGCGCCACGATGGGCTTGCCCCGGCGCGCGGCATGCAGCGCGGCGGCCATGAAGCGCGGGCCGTTGCGCACGCCTTCGAGCGTGGTGACGATGACCTTGATGTCGGGCGCATCCGCCATGTAGTGGATATAGTCGCTGACCTCCAGGTCGGCCTCGTTGCCGCCCGAGCACCACAGGCCGATGCCGACGCCGCGGTCCATCGACTGGATGAACGAGCGGCCCAGCCCGCCGCCCTGCGTGGCCACGCCGATGGGGCCGGGCCTGGCGTTGTCGATGCGCCAGGCCGGCGAGAACGTCATGCCGAGGCGCGCGTTCATGTTGTTCAGGCCGGGACAGTTCGGGCCGTAGATGCGCATGCCGGTCCTGGCGACGATTTCGCGCATCTCTGCCTCGACGGCGCGGCCTTCGTCACCGGTCTCGCCGAAGCCGGAGGTGAAGACGATCGCGAACTTCACGCCGCACTCGCCGCATTCGCGCAGCGAGTCGAGCACCATGTCGGCGCGCACGGCGAGGATGGCGAGGTCGGGCACGGCGCCGAGGTCGCGCACCGAGGGGTAGCACGGGCGGCCGTGGATTTCCTTGCGGCCCGGGTTGACCAGGTGCAGGTCGCCCTGGAACTGCGAGTAGACCGTCAGGTTCTCGAAGGTACGGGCACCGATGCTGTCGGGCTTCTCGGAAGCGCCCACCAGCACGATCGAGCGCGGCTCGACCAGGCGGCTGAGGTCGCTGAACCAGAGGCCGTTGGCGTCTGGCTTGGCGGTCATTGTGCTTCTCCCGACGTGCGGCGCTTGAACAGGCAGGTCGCGGCCATCTCGGCCACGACTTCGCCGCGCTGGTTCACGGCCTTGCGCAGGAAGCTGACGATGCCGCGGTCCGGGCGGCTGGTCGGCTTCTGCTCGGTGACTTCGATCTCCACGCGGATGGTGTCGCCGATGAAGGTCGGCTTCGGGAACTTCAGGCGGTTTTCCAGCACGCTGAACAGCGACCCTTCGAAGAACTGGTTCGGGATCGAGCGCGAGGTCAGGCCGGCCATGAACGCGGCGACCAGCATGCCGTGGGCGATGCGCTGGCCGAAGATGGTGCCCTTCGCGTACTCGGCGTCGACGTGGACCTTGTTGAAGTCGCCGGTGAGCGCGGCGAAGGCGGCCACGTCGGCCTCGGTGATGGTGCGCGACGAGGTGTTGTAGGTCATGCCCGGCGCCAGGTCTTCCCAGTAGAGCGTGGTCTGGGCGATCTGGTCGAGGATGGCGGGTTGGGTCATGCTGCGTATCTCCTGGTGTCTTTGTGTTCAGGTCAGGGCGCTGATGCCGAGGATTTCGCGGCCGATGATCAGCGTCTGGATTTCGGTGGTGCCCTCGGGGATCATCCCGCCGCGGGTGTCGCGGAAGATCCGTTCGATGGGGTAGTCGGTGGCGTAGCCGATGCCGCCGTGTACCTGCAGCGCGAGGTTGGCGACCTCGAAGGCGGCCTCGGTGGCGTACAGCTTCGCGATCGAGCACTCGGTGCGCGAGGTGCCGTTCTGCATCGAGCGGGCGGCACGGTAGCCGAGCGAGCGCGCGGCCTGCACGCGCATCGTCATGTCGACGATGTGCTTCTGCACGAGCTGGAACGAGCCGATCTGGCGGCCGAACTGCTTGCGCTGCAGCGCGTAGTCGATGGACAGGTCGAGTGCGCACTGCGCCGCGCCCACCGCGCCCATCGCCACGTTCAGGCGGCCGAAGTTCAGGCCGATCAGGATCTGGCGCAGGCCCTGGCCTTCGGTGCCGATCAGGTTGGCGGCCGGGATTTCGGCGTTGTCGAAGCTGAATGCGGCGGTGCCGGTGCTGCGGGTGAACACCACGTCGACCGGAGTGGCGTCGTACTTGGTCACGTCGTGCTCGACCAGGAACAGCGACAGCTCGCCGTTGCAGGTCTCGCTGTAGGTGCGGGCGACAACGATGCCGAAGTCGGCGAATATGCCGTTGGTCACCCACAGCTTGCTGCCGTTCAGGACGTAGCGGTCGCCGCGCTTGTCGGCGCGGGTCTTGACCTCGGCCACGTTCGAGCCCACGTCCGGCTCGGAGATCGACACGAACGGCTTGCGCTCGTTGCGCAGCAGCGGGCGCACGAAGCGCGCCTTCTGTTCCTCGGTGCCGTAGGCGTTGATGATGCCGGAGACAATGTTCAGCCCGTTGAGCAGGATGCGCAGCGACAGCCAGCTGTAGCCGGCTTCTTCCATCATCACGGCCCAGGTCGGGTAGTCGAGGCCCAGGCCGCCGTCGGCTTCCGGCAGGATGCCGCCGAAGTAGCCGAAGTCGATCAGGCCGGTCATGGCCTCGTGCGGGAACTTCTTGTCGCGCTCCGCCTGCGGGATGCGCGGCGCGATGTTCTCCTTGAGGTAGCGGCGAATGTTGTCGCGCAGCAGTTGCTGGTCGCTGTCGAGACCGTCAACGTCAACCATCGGATCAGCCATAGCGGCCTCCCGTCACGAACAGGGTGGTGCCGGTGATGTAGCGGGCGTGCTCCGAAGCCATGAAGCACACGGCGCCGGCGATGTCGCTGGTCTGGCCCGGGAAGGTGACCGCGTTCTTTGCCATCACGTTGGCAAGGATGGTCTCGTAGTTGGGCAGGCTCTTGATGTACTCGGTCTCGATGTAGCCCGGGGCGATGGCGTTGACCGTCACGCCCTTGCGTGCCTGCTCCAGCGACAGCGCGCGGGTCAGGCCGAGGATCCCGGCCTTGGCGGTCGAGTAGTTGGCCTGGCCCGGGTTGCCGAACAGCGCGCGCGAGCTGATGTTGATGATGCGGCCCCAGCCGCGTTCATGCATCGCGGGCAGCACGGCGCGGCAGCAATGGAAGGCGCCCTTCAGGGTGACGTCGAGCACCAGGTCCCAGTCGGCTTCTTCCATCTTGAGGATGGTGCGGTCCTTGACCAGGCCGGCGTTGTTCACCAGCACGTCGATGCGGCCGAAGGCTTCCAGCGCGGCGCCGGCAAGCTGCTTGACCTGTTCTTCCTTGCGCACGTCGCAGGCCACGGCGATGGCCTTGCCGCCGGCAGCCTCGATGATGCGGGCGTTCTCTTCGGCTTCAGCGAGGTCGAGATCGGTCACGACGACCGAAGCGCCTTCCTTCGCCAGCATGCGTGCCGTCTCGGCACCGATGCCGCGCGCCGAGCCGGTGATGATCGCCACGCGATCGTTCAATCCAAGATCCATGTCTTCTCCAGTTGTTGCGTGTTGCCGGTTGCGTAATTGCCAGATTGGGGCGGGTCAGTTGTCGGCCTGCAGCGCCTGGCTGATTTCGCGCAGCGCCGACAGATAGGGTTCCCGGTTCTTCTCGATGCGGTCGACCGGTCCGGCCAGCGAGAGCCCGACGGGCTGTCCGCCCATCCAGAGCGAGACCGCCAGCGCCGTCACGCCGGGCGTGCCTTCGTCGTGGGCCTCGTACCAGCCAAGCTCGCGGCCGCGCTGGAGCTGATCCAGCAGGCGGTCCACGTCGACCACGGTGTGCGGGGTGACGGCGGGACGGCGGATGGCGTCGAGGCGGGCGCGGGCCTCCTCCTCGGGCAGCAGGCCCAGCATCGACTTGCCCAGCGCCGACGCATGCAGCGCCACACGCTCGCCCACGTCGAGGATGTAGCGCAGCGGCAGCCGGCTGGCGGCGGCGGCTGCCACCTTGACGGCCATTGGCTCCAGGACGCCGAAGAAGGCACTTTCATTGGTGCGCTCCGAGAGTTGCTCCACGGCCTCCTGCGCCAGCGCGGTCAGCGGGTCGCTCTCGGCGATGCGGCGCGCGGTCTCCAGCAGCCGGCCGCTCGGATAGAAGCGGCGGGTGCGTGAGGTGCGCATCAGGTAGCCGAGGGAATGCAGGGTGTGGAGCAGGTCGGAGCAACTGCTGTCCGCCAGCGACAGCAGCCGCGCCACGTCCGAATTCGACAGGTCGCGCTGCTCGCGGGCGAAGACTTCGAATACGGCCATCGTGCGGCTGGCGGCGGGAATCAGCGTGGGCAATTCAGGCTCCGGAAAAACTAGGCGTTGGTACGGTGTATGGGAAAACAATACGAGACTTCGCAAAATCATGCAACAGATTTCGAGATTTAGGACTAGAATTCGAATGGTCGTAAAACGGCCGTGCGGTTTCATATGGCGCCTGCGACGCCGGGTGCACATGCGGGTCCGCTCAAACAATGCCTTGAGGGGGAAACCCTTGGGCAACGACAGGAGACGCAAATGCAGGAAACGAAGCGCCAGCTCCTCAGACAGGTACTGGCATACGGGGCGGCGGTGGCCGTGTTGGGCATTGGTGGCCTCACACCCGCTGTAGCCGCGGAGGACCACTACCCGGCCAAGCCGGTCACGCTGATCGTGCCGGGGCCGCCCGGCGGCATCACCGACCAGTTGGGCCGGCTGGTCGCCAGCCAGATGACCTCGCGCTACGGCGTGCGCGTGGTGGTGGAGAACCGCCCGGGTGCGGGCGGCAACCTGGCGACCGAGGTGGCGGCCCGTGCCGAGCCGGACGGCTACACGCTGCTGCTGGGGACGCAGGGCACCATGGCCACGAACCAGTATCTCTACAAGGGACTGCGCTTCGACCCGGCGCGGGACTTCGTGCCGGTGCACGCGCTGATGTCGTCGCCCAACCTGCTGGTGGTGAAGAGTTCGGCGCCGTTCCAGTCGGTGAAGGATCTGGTGGCCTATGCCAAGGAGCATCCCGGCAAGCTCGCGGTGGCGTCGGCCGGCAATGGCACGGCGACGCATCTGGCGGCAGAGCTTTTCCAGTCGGAAGCGGGCGTGAAGTTTGTCCACGTTCCCTATAAGGGCAGCGCCCCGGCCATCACCGACCTGCTCGGCGGACAGGTCGACCTGACCTTCGACTATCCGGCCTCGACGCTCGCACAGGTGCAGGGCGGCAAGCTGCGGGCGCTGGCGGTCATGGGGGCGGCACGCCTGCCGGCGTTGCCGCAGGTGCCGACGATTGCCGAGGCGGGCTATCCATCGGCGCAGTCCACGGCATGGATCGGGCTGTTCTTTCCGGCGCACACTCCGGCTTCGGTAGTGAAGCGTTGGGAGAAGGATGTGTCAGCCATGCTCCAGGACCCATCCAGCGTGCAGGCGCTGGACCGCATCGGCGGCATGCCGCTGCGCCTCGACAGCGCGCAGTTCGGCGCCTACGTGCAGTCGGAGCGGGCGCGGTGGAAGGGGACGATCCTGCGGTCGGGGGCGACGGTGGACTGACGGAAAGCGAAACAGGCCGGTAGCGAGCCGGCCTGTCGGATGAGGCGGGAGCGCAGGAAGCTACTTCGGCTGCATCCGGATCGCCCCATCCAGCCGGATCACTTCGCCGTTCAGCATGGTGTTCCCGATCACCGCTTCCACCAGCTTCGCGTACTCGGCGGGCCGCCCCAGGCGCGAAGGAAAGGGCACCATCCGGCCGAGCGCATCGCGCACCGTTTCCGGCAGGCCGAGCAGCATCGGTGTCTCGAACAGGCCCGGTGCGATGGTCAGGCAGCGCACGCCGTCGCGGGCGAGGTCGCGGGCGACGGCCAGCGTCATCGACGCCACGCCGCCCTTCGACGCGGCGTATGCCGCCTGCCCGATCTGCCCCTCGAACGCCGCCACCGAGGCGGTGTTGACGATCACGCCTCGCTCGCCGCCCGCGTCGGGCGTGTTGCCGATCATCGCGGCAGCCGCGAGGCGCGCCATGTTGAACGTGCCGACCAGGTTGATGCGGACGGTGCGCTCGAAGACATCGAGCGGATGGGGGCCGTCCTTGCCGACGGTCTTGCACGCAGGCGCCACGCCTGCGCAGTTGACCAGCCCGGCCAGCCGGCCAAGGGCGGTGGCGGCGTCCACGGCGGCGCGGCCATCGGCCTCGCTGCTGACGTCGCAGCGCACGAAGCGCCCGCCCAGCGTGGCGGCGAGCGCCTCGCCGGCAGGGTTGACGTCGGCAATGACGACTTTGCCGCCGGCTGCGGCCAGAAGGCGGGCGGTGGCTTCACCGAGGCCCGAGGCGCCGCCGGTGACGAGGAAGACGTTGTCGCGGATTTCCATGGCGTGTCCCCTTAACGCTTCAGCTTCGCCATGTAGCTGTCGAGCGCAGCCTCGTGGTCGGCGGTGTGGTGGGCCAGCGCCTGGAAGCCGGCGGACATTTCAAGGATGGTGTCGAGGCGGGCGTGCTGGCCTTCCTTCAGCAGCCGCTTCGCCATGCGCAGCGCATGGCCCGGATTGGCGGCGATGCGTTGCGCCAGCTCCATCGCCGCGGGCATCAGCGCCTCGGGCGGCACCACGCGGGAAACCAGGCCCCATTCGAGCGCCTGCGCGGCGTCGATGGTGTCGCCGGTAAAGCAAAGCTCCGCCGCGCGCGACATGCCGACGGCACGCGGCAGCAACCACGCGCCGCCGTCGCCCGGGATCAGGCCGAGCTTGACGAAGGTGGCGGCGAAGATGGCCTTCTCGGACGCGATGCGGATGTCGCAGGTGCAGACCAGATCATTGCCCGCGCCGAGTGCCGGACCGTTGACGGCGGCGATCACCGGCACTTCCAGGTTCGAGAGCGCCAGTGGCAGGCGCTGGATGCCATCGCGGTAGGCATAGCGGGCCATTACCGGCTCGCCCGACTCGCGGCCGAAGGTTTCACGCAGGCTCTTCAGGTTGCCGCCGGAGGAAAAGGCCGGACCGGCGCCAGTGAGCACGACCACGCGCACGGCATGGTCGCGGTTCACGGCTTCGCACATCTCGACCAGTGCCTCCACGGCGTCGTTGTCCGAGAGTGCGTTGCGCGTCTCCGGACGGTTCATGGTGACGATGGCGATGGCGCCTTCGCGTTGGATATCGAGGAAAGGACTCATGGTTTGCGTAGGCATGTAGAGGGGCCGGATGCTCCGGCCGATTGGGAACGAGGCATGTTCAGGAGGACCTGCACGCCTGTTCCGACGCGATACGCGCCGCCTCGATCCGGTCGGGCGGCAGCCAGCCAGCCAGGACTTGCGCGATATCGCGCGCATCGGGTGCTCGCGGCGCCGAGGGCGGCACCGACGGCGTGCGGCTGAAGCGCGGCGCGGGGCCGGGATGCATGATCCCATCGACCTCGACGAACGTTCCGCGCGCTTGCAGGTGCGGGTGGCGGGGCGCTTCCTCGTAGCTGAGAACGGGAGCGAAGCAGGCGTCGGTGCCTTCCAGCAGGGCGCACCATTCGTCGCGGGTGCGCGTGCGGAAGACCTCGGCCAGCGCGGCGCTGGCGGCGTCCCAGTTGGCGGGGTCGGTCTGGGCGCCAAGGCTGACCGGCTCCACGCCGATCAGGGCGAGCAGGTCGCGGTAGAAGCGCGCCTCGATCGGGCCGATCGAGATCCAGCCACCGTCCTTGCACTGGTAGACGTTGTAGTAGTGCGCGCCGGAGTCGAGGACGTTGGTGCCGCGCTCCTGGCGCCACTGGCCGGCGGCCGTCATGCCGAAGAACACAGCGCCCAGTGCGGCGGCGCCGTCGACGATGGCTGCGTCGACCACCTGTCCCTTGCCGGACCTGCCGGCCTCGATAAGCGCGGCGAGCACGCCGGAAACGAGGAACATGCCGCCGCCGGCGAAGTCGCCCAGGTAGGCCGGGGGAATCGCCGGCGGTCCGCCGCGCTGGCCGATGGCGTTGAGCGCCCCGGTGAGGGCGATGTAGTTGATGTCGTGGCCGGCCGTGTGTGCCAGCGGACCGTGCTGGCCCCAGCCGGTGATGCGGCCGTAGACGAGGCGCGGATTGCGCGCCAGGCAGGCGTCCGGGCCGAGGCCCATGCGCTCGGTCACGCCGGGACGGAAGCCCTCGATCAGTGCGTCAGCCTTCTCGACCAGTTCGAGCACGGTGGCGACGGCCTGCGGGTCCTTCAGGTCCAGCACGATCGGCTTGCGGTTGCGCAGCATAAGGTCGAAGCGGCGCTCGCGCTTCACGCCGAGGTCGGCGTCGCCCGGTCGCTCGATGCGCAGCACTTCCGCGCCCATGTCGGCCAGGATCATGCCGGCCAGCGGGCCGGGGCCGATCCCGGCCAGTTCGATGACCCTGATGCCCGCGAGCGGGCCTTTCTTCACGTCTGGTGCTTGCATGGGAAGTCCTTACTCCACCGGAATGCCGGCGGTCCTGACGATGTCGCGCGTGCGCTGTATCTCGGCGAGCTGGAAGTCGCGCAACTGCTGCGGGCCGCCCGGGTAGACGGTGGCGCCAAGGTTTTCGATGAACTTCACGCTGTCGGGTTGCTGCATCCCCGTGCGCACGGCGTCCGAAAGCGCCTTGACGACCGGCGCGGGCACCCTGGCCGGGGCGAACAGGCCAGTCCAGGCAGTGACCTCGAAGCCTGGCGCGCCGCTTTCGGCCACCGTGGGCACCTTTGGCAGTTCCTTCAGGCGGCGGGAGTCGGTCACGGCCAGCGCGCGCATGCGGCCGGCGCGGATCAGCGGCAGTACCGCGCTGATCTCGCCGATGGAGTAGTCCACGTTGCCGGCGGCCGTGTCGGTCATGGCCGGCGCGGTGCCCTTGTACGCAATGGGGTTGCCCTTAATGCCGAAGCGTTCATGGAACAGTTCGACGTAGACCTGGTAGCCCGCGCTGCCGGCAGCGAAATTCAGCTTGCCGGGCGTCTTGCGGGCGGCGCTGACGAGGTCGCCGAGCGTCCTGTACGGGGAGCTGGACGGCACCACCACGACCATGGCGAAACGCGCGATGCGCTCCACCGGCACGAAGTCCTTGACCGGGTCGTAGGGCAGGGTTTTGAACACGGCAGCGTTCGTGACCATCGACGAGTTGCTGCCGATGAACAGCGTGTAGCCGTCGGGCGCCGCCTCGGCCGCCGCGCGCGCGCCGATGAAGCCGTTGGCGCCGGGGCGGTTCTCGACCACGAAAGGCTGGTGGAACGTCTCGGACAGATGCTGAGCGATGAAGCGGGCCGTGGTGTCGGCGCCACTGCCCGGCGGCAGCGACACGATGATCTTGACCGGATGGTTCGGGTAGTCGGTCTGGGCCAGTGCCAGGGAGCCGGGCAACACAGGGGGCAAAGCGAATAGCGCCAGCGATGCCACAATCCGGCGTCGCCTGGCGGAGTGGAAGGCCATGTCGTCTCCTTGTCTGTCGTATCGTTCTGTTCCCGGGAAGCCGGGCTCCATGGATGCTAAGGAGGCGGCGGCGATCTGGAAAATACTTTCGGTATGTCGATCAATACATGCGCTGTATCACGTGCTCGGATTCGCAGCTTCCCGTTCGCAGCTTCCAGTTGCTTACGAAATTTCGTATAGTGCTGTCCGATACCGAACGATCCGTGGATACCGATGCCCATCATGATTCCCGCCGCCGGCCGTGCCATGGCGGTTTTTGAAATCTTCGCCCGCGAAAAGCGGGAACTGTCCAATTCCGAGATGGCGCGTCTGCTGTCGCTGCCGGCGACCAGCACGTCCGACCTGCTGCATACGCTTCACAGCCTTGGCTACCTGATGCGCACCACGCGCACGCGCCGCTTCTATCCGACTGGCCGGCTGATGGAACTCGCCCGTCAGATCGCCGAGAACGATCCGCTGACCACGGCCGCGCAGGAAGCGGTGGAGCAACTCGAGACGAAGACCAATGAAAGCGCCTTTTTCGGCCTGCTGGAACCGACGGCGGTGAAGGTCGTCGCCATGCAGCCGAGCCGGCAGCCGCTGCGCTACATCATCGACGTGGGCTCCCGCGCCGCGCTGCATGCGTCGGCGCTGGGCAAGGGCCTGCTCGCGCTGCTGCCCGAAGACGAGGCACGTGCGGCGCTGGAAGAGAGCACGCGGCGCCAGATCACACCGCACACGATCGTCGATGTCGACAAGCTGATGGGGGACATCGCCAAAGGCCGCAAGCGCGGCTGGTACGAAGCGCGGGAGGAGGGCGCCGAAGGCGTCGACGGCCTCGCGGTCGCCGGCTGGCTGGCCGGGTTGCCGGTCGGGATCTCGCTGGCGGGGCCGGCCGACCGCATGCGCAAGCAGCGCGATGCCTATCTGGAGGCGCTGCGCGAGGTCCGCGACGGGTTGCTGGGCGAGGGCTGATCGGCTCACTGCGTGCGCGCTGACGCCGCGTTGCGTTGTCGCATGTCCGCCCAAGTGCTGTCGTCCATCACCAGCCGGAAGCCGAGGTGCGACATGCTGCTGTACGGGTCCGTGCCGCGCCGGGCGCTGGGGCGGTAGCTCAGGCAATAGTCCTCGTTGCAGAGGAACGAGCCACCGCGCGTCACGCGCCGGGGAGCGTTGGCGGGCACGCCGGCGTCATCCGGATCCCAGGCGTCGGACGGCCCCTTCGGGTCTTGTGGTATGCCGCCAGCCGAGGCTTCGCGCCGGAACTGGTCGGCGCGATACCAGTCCGCCACCCATTGCCACGCATTGCCGGTCATGTCCGACAGGCCGTAGCCGTTGGCGGGGAACGTGCCGACCGGACTCGTGCCGAGCGCGCCGCCGGCCTTCGGGCTGAGGACCGGGAACGGCTGCGCCTGCTGGCCCTGCCACACGTTTGCCATTTGCTTTCCCTCCGGAGCGAACTTCTCGCCCCAGGCGTAGGTGGCCTGCTCCAGCCCACCGCGTGCGGCGAATTCCCATTCGGCTTCGGTGGGCAGGCGCTTGCCTGCCCATTTTGCGTAGGCATGAGCGTCCTCGTACGAGACCTGCACCACGGGATGGTCGTCCTTGCCATCGATGGAACTGCCCGGCCCGTCGGGATGGCGCCAGTCCGCGCCCGGCACAAAGCGCCACCATTGCGAGAAGTCCTGCAGCGGTACCGGCCGCGCCGTCCCGACGAAGACCATGCCGCCGGCCACGAGGGCGCTGTCGGGCGGACGGGGCGTGCCAGGGGGGAGTTGCACCTTCAGCGTTTCCCATTCCGGCGGGCGTTCGGCGGTCGTAATGTAGTGGGTCGCCTCCACGAACTTTCGGAACTCGGCGTTGGTCACGTGGTGCTGATCCATCCAGAATCCGTGCACCCGCACCTTGTGGGCCGGTTTTTCGTTGGGCTGCGCGAGCTTGCTGTCGCTGCCCATCAGGAACTCGCCGCCAGGGACGTGGACCATGCCGGCTGGCCCGGTCACGCCGTCGCCGATCCGGATGGACTGGTCGGCGGGCCTTGCTGCGCTGGCGAGCCACCACGCGTAGCCGCCGCCGGCGGCGGCTACGGCGGCCGCCACCAGCACCAGCATTGCTTGCCTGCGCCGCCAGCGCGGCGCGAAGACTGCCGTCACTGCCATGCTTTTTTTTACTCCTTCGCTTCTTTCGCGGTGGCCGGCTGCGCCTGCTGCTTCCTGAACTGCGCCTGTTGGTTCAGGAAGTCCTGCACCATGTTCGAGCGGTCGAACGACTTGGCGGGCTGCACTGGGGGATACTCGGCCAGCGTGCGCAAGTGGGCGGCGATGGTCTCGCCCAGCGGACCCGCCATCCATGCGGCCTTCTGCACGAGATGGCCGTAGGAGTCCTTGCTGTCGTAGCTCTCGAACGGATCGCTGCGCAGGTTGAACAGCATGGTGATGGTCCGGGGCTGCAGGTTGGCGTAGTAGTCCTCCTTCTGCGAGAAGTGGAACTTCCACGGCCCCATGCGGACGGCGGCCAGCTTGCTTTCGTAGTAGTACAGGAAGTCCTTGCGTGCGCTCTCGGGCGACTTGCCGGTCCAGTAGTCGAGGTTGTTGAGGCCGTCGATGTACTGCTTCTTCTCTCGCAGCATGCGCTCGCTAACGTCCGGCACGCCCCCGATGGCGGCGAAGGTGGTGAACATGTCCTGGTGCGCCTGGATGCCGTTCAGCACCTGCCCCGGCTTGACCACGCCCGGCCAGCGCAGCATGGAGATCACGCGCACCCCGCCCTCGTAAGTGGTCATCTTCTCGCCGCGGAAGGGCGTGGTGGCGCCGTGCGGCCACGATGCATGCTCGGGGCCGTTGTCGGTGGAGTACCAGACGACGGTGTTCTTGTCGAGGCCGGACTTCTTGAGGTAGTCGAGCACGAGGCCGATGTCGTGGTCGTGCTGCATCATGCCGCCGCCGTGCAGGTCATCCTCGTGGGTATATTTCGCCGCCGCGTAGCGCCATTTGTCGTTCAGGTGGGTGTAGAGGTGCATGCGGCTGGTGTTGAGCCAGACGAAGAAGGGCTTGTCGGCCTTCTGGGAGCGGTCCATGAAGTCGATGGCCCTCGGGATGACCTCGGCGGCGTCGAAGTCCTCCATCCGCTTCATGGTGAGGGGGCCGGTGTCCTCGATGGTCTGCTTGCCGATGCGCCCGAAGCGTGCCATCTCGGTCGGGTCGTCCTTGTCCGAGGCGAAGGTGTGCAGCACGCCACGCGGACCGAACTTGGCCGCGAAGGCCTTCGGGCCGCCCGGGTAGGACGCGGCGTAGGCCTTGTAGTCGTGGTACTCGGGCTGTTCTTCGATGTTCAGGTGGTAGAGATTGCCGAAGAATTCGTCGAAGCCGTGCACGGTCGGCAGGTGGGCATTGAGGTCGCCCATATGGGACTTGCCGAAATGGCCGGTGCGGTAGCCCGCCTGCTTCATGACTTCGGCCAGGCTGGGCGAAGCGGCCTGCCAGCCCAGCTTGTCGCCGGGCTGGCCGACGGTGGTCATGCCCGAGCGGATCGGGTACTGGCCCGTGATGAAGGCGGCGCGCCCCGCCGTGCAGGACGGCTGCGCGTACTGGTCGGTGAAGCGGATGCCTTCCTTGCCGATGCTGTCGATGTTCGGGGTGGTGTAGCCCATCACGCCCATGCCGTAGGCGCTGACATTTTCCCAGCCGATGTCGTCGCCCCAGATGACGAGGATATTCGGCTTCTGCGGGGCGGCCGACGCGGCCGGCCCGAGCGCACATAGCGTGGCGGCCACCGCGAGCGCTTGCTTCCAATGCTTGATCATGTCTCTTCCAGTACTGGTCTGTTGTCGGCTTGTTATGGGTTGCAGCGGTTCAGCGCGGCGGCGCCGATCCGGTCGGCGCGCCAGATTGCGGTTTCGAGCCGGGCGGGGGTGAGGGGCGGACTGATGACCTGGCCGACCTGGCCGGCCAGCGTGAGATCGGCGATTTGCGCCACGGCGGCGGTGGCTTGGGTGGAAGGCAGGCCCAGTGCCGCCAGCGTGACCGGCAGGCCGACCGTGCAGAGCAGGCCAAGAAGCTCGTCGATCTCGCCCTGCTGACGTCCCTCGGCGACCAGTTGCACCAGCGCGCCGAAGGCCACCTGTTCGCCATGCAGCGCGTTCGCGAGGACCGGGATGGCGCTGAAGCCGCGCGTCAGCCCGTGAGCCAGAGACAGCCCGCCGCCCTCGAACCCCACGCCGCTGAGCAGCACGGTGGCCTCGACCACACGCTCCACGGCCTCGTCAGCCTGCCGCTCGAGCACGGCGCGGTATGCGGCGGGGCCGTGCTTCACCAGCGTGTCGTAGGTGGCAGTCGCCAGAAGCAGGGCCGTGTCGAGCGGCGGCGTGCCGAAGACGTTGTTGCGCCCGGTCGCCCTGCATTGGCGGGCCTCGAATTTCTTGCTGATGGCGTCGCCGATGCCGGCCGCGAAGAAGCGGGCGGGAGCCTGGGCGATGACCTGCGTATCGACGATGACCGCAGCCGGGTTCGACTTCAGGAACTCCGCGCCCGCCAGCCGGTGGGCCTCGTCGTACAGCACGATCACGCGGCTCGTGGGGGCGTCGTTGGACGCGATGGTCGGGCAGACCGCGATGGGCACGTCCAGTGCCAGCGCCACGCCCTTGGCCGTGTCCAGTGCCTTGCCGCCGCCGAGGCCGACCACCACGTCATGGTTGCCTTCGCGCGACTGGTCTGCGAGGGCGTCGATGGCAGCGCGCGTGCATTCGCCCGGGAACAGGACGTGCCGGGCGACGATACCGGCCGCTTGCAGGCCGTGGGACACCACTGGCCAGATCTTGTCGGTGACGATGGCGTCGCACAGCACCAGCGGCCGCCGCCATCCCGATTTCGCCAGCAGTCCGCCCAGTTCCCGCAGCGCGCCCGGCCCCTGCACGTACTGGCCCGGGAAACCCATCATGCGCAACATGCCATCTCTCCGTGGATCATTTTGCCGAGTACGTCGGTGCGGCGGCCGAGATGTACTGCAAGCCGTTGTCCTGCTCCTTGATGGCGCGGTCGACCCAGTTCCTGATGAGGCCGGCATCGGACAGGCCCAGGAAGGTGCCGTCGGGCATGTAGTTCACGTTGCAGCCGAAGAGCATGAAGATGACCTCGGTCGGGCCGCCGTCGGCCGGGGTGTTGAACTGGTGGATCGAGCCACCTGGCTCGAACAGGTAGCAGCCGTCGGTCTGCTTCTGGTCGGGGTACTCCGTGTAGTACCAGCAGCCCGAGATCGTGTACATGTGCACCGCGCCGGTGTGGAAGTGCAGGGGCAGCGTGAGGCCCGGCGCGAAGCGGGCGCGCATCACCATCAGGCCGTTGTACGGGTCGAGAAAGAGAGGAAAGATGTCGGTGCCTGCATGGCCACCGAGCGACTTGAGGAAAGGATGGGCGGTGGTGTCGACAGTGAGCAGGCGGTCCTGCTCGGTCTGGACGGCGGGAAGGGCCATGTGGGGTCTCCGTGGGTTTGTCGTTGTCGGGATGCGGTTCAGTGGCAAGCGTAGCCGCCGTCGACCACCAGCTCGGTGCCGGTGACATAGGTGGAGTCATCGCTTGCCAGGTACAGCACGGCACCGGCGACCTCGTCGGGGGTGCCGCGCCGCTTCAGCGGGATCTCCCCGCCGATGCGCACGCGCGAGGTCATGATCTCGGCCTCGGTCAGCCGGCCTCCGGCATTGCTGCCGGCCAGCAGGGGGGTGTCGATATAGCCGGGATGCAGGCTGTTGACGCGGATGGCGTAGCCCTTCTCGGCGCAGTGCAGCGCCACCGACTTCGACAGGTAGCGCACGCCGGCCTTCGACGCGCTGTAAGCCAGCGCCACCGGTTCGCCGCAGATCGCGGTGATCGACGATACGTTGATGATCGAGCCGCCTTTCTCCTTCATCAGCGCAAGGCCGTGCTTGCAGCCAAGGAAGACGCTCTTCAGGTTGATATTCATGGTCCGGTCGAAGTCCTCGACCGTGCAGGTCTCGATATGGTGCGAGATGGCGATGCCGGCATTGTTCACCAGCACGTCGAGCCGGCCATCGGTGCAGCGCACGAGATCCAGCACACGCAACCAGTCGGCTTCGGCCGATACATCCTGGAGCAGGAACGCCACGTCGAGGCCGGCCGCCTTCAGGTCCTGCTGCGCCGCTTTGCCGCCGGTTTCGTTGATGTCGGTAAACCAGACCTTCGCGCCTTCCTGGGCGAGTCGCCGGGTGAAGGCGAGTCCCATGCCGGAAGCGCCGCCGGTCACGAGCGCAATCTTGTTCTGCAGTCGCATTTGAAGTTATGTCTCCATTGCTTCCGGCTCGCGGTGTGGCCGGTTTCCTTGTGGCGCAATCCTAAGTTGGCGATGTCGGCCGCGTTATGGCATATTCGGACAGAAAATTGTCATTTCCGGACAGCCTGTTTTTCTCACCTCCTGCCGCTATGTCGCAGTCCAGTCCACAGTCCAGCCATTTCCCCCGGCACAACGGTCCGGGGGTGCAGTTGCTCGTCCAGTTCGGCCTCGACCATGGTCTGACGGGTGACCGCTGCCTGGCAGGTACCGGGATCGACTGGCAGCGCCTGTCGGACCCCGGTGCGGTGGTGGAGGCCCGGCAGGAATTGCAACTGATCCGCAACCTCGTGGCGGTGCTCGGCCATATCCCGGGAATCGGCATCGACGCCGGGCGGCGCTACCGGGTGACGACATACGGCATCTGGGGGTTTGCGCTCCTGAGTTGCGCAACGTTGCGCCACGCGGTGGCGATGGCGGTGCGTTATGTGGACCTGTCCTATCCGTTCCCGCGTATCCACACGGAGGTGCAGGGGAATTCGATCGTGTCGACCCTCGACGACCACAACGTGCCGGAAGACGTGCGCACCTTCATCGTGGACCGGGGCTGCGCGAGCATGGCGAGCATCACGCGGGATCTGGTCCAGGCGAACTTGCCGGTGACGAGCGTGAGCCTGCGCATCGCCCCGCCATCCGATGCGCGGCCCTATGAAGCGTTGTTCGGCATGACGCCCGAGTTCGGCGCCGCCGAGAACCGGATCGTCAAGGACGCGACCGGCTATCTCGACCGCCCGCTGCCCGGCGCGAGCGAGGACGTCGCGCGCCAGTGCGAGGCGCAGTGCCAGGCGATCCTGGCCCAGCGCCGCGCGCGAGACGGATTGGGCGGGCGGCTGCGCGACCGGCTGGTCGCCCGCCCCGGCCAACTGCCTGACATGGAGACGCTGGCTGATGAACTGCACATGACGTCGCGCACGCTGCGCCGCCGGCTGGCGGAGGAGGGCACGACGTTCCGCCAGTTGCAGGAGGAGGTCCGCGAAGCCCTCGCCGACGAGCTGCTGGCGACGGGCCTCACGCTGGAGCAGGTGGCGGAGGCGCTGGGGTATGGCGAAGTCTCCAACTTTATCCGCGCCTGCCGCCGGTGGAAGGGGGCGACGCCGCACCAGTACCGGCGCCATCTTCGCGAGGGCCGGTAGCGTACGACGGCCGGGAGTCAGCGTCAGCCGGCCTTCGCGTCGGTGGCGATGACGCCCGGGCTGTGGCCGGCACGCGCTCCGTCACGGCGCTTGATCCACAGCGCGACCGCCGGCACCATCACCGTTGCCATCACCACCGTGAAGAACATGCCGGAGCCGCCGCTGGTGCGCAGCAGCACGCCTCCGGCAATCGGGCCGAGGATGCCGCCGATCCGGCCAACGCCGTACATCCATGCCACGCCCGACGAACGACCGCTCGTCGGATAGAACATCGCGGCCAGCCCGCCCATGGAGAACATCGCGCCGTTCAGGCCGACGCCGGCGAGGAAGATGAAGAGCGGCAGCTGCACGGGATGCGAGGTCTGCTGGCCGATCATCCATACGGACATGCCGCCCAGCACGAACGCCAGCGCCACCACGGCGTTGCGCTCGAAGCGGTCCATCAGGCAGCCCACGCCGAACGCGCCGACGATGCCGCCGATCGACAGCAGGCTGGGGGCCATGGTGGCCTGGCGCAGAGAGGCGCCGGCTTCCTGCACCAGCGTCGGCATCCAACCCATCAGCAGGTAATAGGCAAAGGTGCCCGCAAAGTAGGTCAGCCACAGCATCAGCGTGCCGGTGCGCAGGCGGCGCGACAGCATGACCGCCATGCCGGACTGGCGGCCGGTGCCCTGTTCCTCCGAGAGCACGAAGCGCGCGCCGTCGAGGGACTGCGTCGGAGCAATGCGGCGCAGCACGGCGGCGATGCGCGCGGCCGGCCATTCGCGCAACACCATGAAGCGCAGCGGTTCGGGCATGGTGAACCGCACAAACAGCGCCAGCACGATGGGAACCGCTGCACCGACCACGAACAGGCTTTTCCATCCGTAGGCCGGGATCAGCATGCCCGCCGTCAGCCCGCAGGCCGCCGCGCCGACCATGCCGCCACAGGCCATGGTGTTGACCACCAGCGCGCTGCGCCGCGCCGGGGCATATTCGTAGACCAGGGTGGTCGCGCCGGGGACGGCCGCGCCGATGCCCAGCCCGGTCACCAGGCGCCAGAGGCCGAGTTGCAGCGGTGTCTCGGCCAGCGTGCTGCCAAAGCTGCACAGGCCGAACAGGATCATGGAGCAGACCATGACGGTCTTGGGCGTACTGCGGTCGTAGAGCGGGCCTGAGATCAGCGCGCCGATGGCCATGCCGAAGATCGATGCACTCATGACGGGCCCGAACAACGCCTTATCCATGTGCCATTCCTGCATCAGCACTGGCACGACGAAGCCGACGGCGAAGGCATCGTAGGTGTCGATGGCGATCATCAGGAAGCAGGCCGCGAGAATGCCCCACTGGTAGGGCGAGAACCGCTGTTCGTCGATGAATCGCTTGACGTCGATGATTGGGGGTGAGCCGGTCATGGTGTCTCCTCTGTTGTGGTGTAGTCGTTATGTCGTGGCCGCCGGGACCAGCCGGCGCCGCTGGCGCGGCCGTTGCGTTCCGGCATTGTTGGCGTGAGGCAATTGCCGTCGCAATGCCCGAAGCGGGTGGGAAAGGGAAAACCATGCCGGTACTTAAACAACGGGACATAAGCGGTCATACCCGCTTGAAATGGGTGGTTGACGCGCTTCCGACGGGCACGCAGCATTCCCTTACATGTCAGGCAGGCGCGGACGAGCACGTATCGCAGTCCGCCAGCGACATGCGACAGGAGCAAGGAAACGCAGATGAAGAGGGACAGAAATCGCAGCGGAAATTTCTTCGAGGATTTTCGCGTTGGCATGAAGATCCGCCACGCGACGCCACGTACGTTGACAGAGGGCGATCGCAGCCTGTACATCGGGCTAACCGGCAGCCGTGCCGCGCTGTGCACCGCGGAGACGAACGCCGTGCAATTGGGCTTCGAGCGTCGGCCGCTGGAGGACATGCTGGTGTTCAACACCGCCTTCGGAAAGACGGTGCCCGATATCTCGCTAAATGCGGTGGCGAATCTGGGCTATGCGGAAGTACGCTTTCTTTCGCACGTCTATTCCGGCGACACACTGGCGGTCGAAACCGAAGTCATCGGGCTGAAGGAGAACTCCAGTCGCAGGAGCGGCGTGGTGTACGTGCGCTCCGTCGCACGGAATCAGCACGGGCGCGAGGTGTTGAGCTGGGTGCGCTGGGTCATGGTGCATAAGCGCGACCACGGCGCCGCATGTGGCGAGACGGTGGTGCCTGCCAGGCAGCCCGTGGTGGCTCCGGAACTCCTGCGGCGCAACGACTACACCGCACGCGTGAGCGAAATCCCGGCGCTGACGGGCACTGGCGACCTGTGGGACGACTACGCAGCGGGCGAGCGCATTGATCATCCGGGCGCAATGACCATCAATGACAGCGACCACAGTCTCGCCACGCGCCTGTACCAGAACACGGCCCGGGCGCACTTCGATGGCCATGCCATGGCGCTGGCCGGCGGACAGCGGCTGGTCTATGGCGGGCACGTCATCTCCGTCTGCCGTTCCCTTGCCTACGATGGCCTTGAGAACGGCCTGTCGATACTCGCCATCAACGGCGGCAGCCATGTGAACCCGACGCACGCCGGCGACACCATCGCATGCGCCACCATGGTGCTGGACAAGCCGGACCTCGGCCAGCCGCATGTGGGCGGTTTGCGCCTGCGGATGATCGCCGTGAAGAATGCTGCCGCCGGGTCCATCTCGTTTCCGCCTCCCGCCGACGGCAGGCCCGACCATCCGCCTAACGTGGTGCTCGACCTCGACTACACCATCGCCATGCCGAAGCGCGTCCGCTAGGACGCGCCGGCAGTACGCCCCAACTCAGTTCCTCATCGAGTCAAGACATGACAATCGCAACGCATCCGAATGACGCCCTCTTCGCGGGCGAGAGGCCCTTCCCCGTGCTGCCCGCCTGCGAGCACTTCGCCGGCAGCGAGAAACTGATCGGCAAGGCCATGGACCTGCAGGTCGAATACGGCCCCGTCTTCGACGTGACGTGTGACTGCGAGGACGGCGCCGCCGCCGGGCAGGAGCGCGATCACGCCGGCATGGTGGCCCGCATGATCGCCTCGGAACGCAACCGCTTCGGCCGCGCCGGCGCGCGTATCCATGATCCGTCGCACCCGGCCTGGCGCCAGGACGTGGACATCATCGTCGAGGCAGCCAACGAACGGCTGGCCTACCTTACGATCCCCAAGGCGACCAATGTGGGGCAGGTCGCGGAAGTGATCCAGTACATCGGCGAGGCCGCGCTGAAGGCCGGCCTGCAGCGTCTTATTCCTGTCCATGTGTTGATCGAAACGCACGGGGCACTGCGCGATGTGTTCCGTATTGCCGAATTGCCGGGCATCGAGGTGCTGGACTTCGGCCTGATGGATTTCGTGAGCGGCCATCATGGAGCCATCCCTGCAGCGGCGATGCGCAGCCCAGGGCAGTTCGAGCACGCCCTGCTGGCGCGTGCCAAGGCCGACATGGTGGCAGCGGCCCTGGCCAACGGCATCGTGCCGGCGCACAACGTGTGCCTGAACCTGAAAGACGCCGACGTCATCGCCGGCGATGCGCGCCGCGCGCGCTGCGAGTTCGGCTTCCTTCGTATGTGGAGCATCTATCCCGCACAGATCCTGCCGATCGTCAGCGCGATGCGGCCGGACTTCAGCGAGGTCGAGGATGCGGCAGGCATTCTCGTGGCGGCACAGGACGCCGAATGGGGGCCAATCCAGTACAAGGGGGAATTGCACGACAGGGCGACCTACCGCTACTTCTGGGAGGTCCTCCAGAAGGCGAGAGTCACTGGCATGACCATTCCGGCTGAAGCGGAACGGCGCTTCTTCTCGGAATGACTTGATCACTAGCCTGCACGGCAGCTGCCATCGCGTGTGGTCCTCTCCATAACAAGGATGTGTACCGCACGTGCGCGACCGTGCTTGGGCTGGCCTTTGTATGCGCCGGTAATCGAGAATTTGATTACCGCCTGACGCAACGTGACCAGTGGATACCGCTGCGAGCGGGTCAGACACCGGCCGCTTCCAGCCATTGGATGCCGTCGGTATTATAGTCAGGCGCCAAGCGTCAGACAGCGCAATGGCCGCTTGCCATCGGCAACCGATCGGCTAGCCGATGGCAAGCCTGGTTGCCCGCGGCGGACGGAGATAGCGCGTTGTTGGAGGGCGAAGATTTCGCCCTGGGACGCGGCAGCGTTCCCGCTGGGATCGGTTCGACGAAGAACTGTCGCGCGCGCTCTGTACCTATCTTGCCGTATGAGAGGCACAAGACCGCCCCTGCGGGTCTTCGCGTTTCACACATCGGAAGCCCACATGACATGTCGCCGTGTCCACCGGCTGGGGGTAGCGGGCGGCGGGGCGATAGCGTTGGCAATAGTTGGGCGCGCACAGGTACGATCCGCCCTTGATGACCTTGCGGGGAATGCGGCTTTCCGGTTCGCGGCCGTCGTAGCTCTCGCTTATGTCGCCACCTCGCGGATTCTGCGGGATGCAGCAGGGCTTGCTTGCCTGCGCGCCGACGTGCCGGTACCGATACCAGTCGGCGGTCCACTCCCAGACATTGCCGGCCATCTGGTACAGACCGTAGCCGTTGGGCTGGTACGCCGCGACCGGAGCGGTGCGCTCGTACCCGTCGGCGCACAGGTTTTGCCAGGGAAACTCGCCCTGCCAGGTGTTCGCCATGTGCTGGCCGCCTGGCGTGAGTTCGTCGCCCCAGACGAATTCGGCGCCGTCCAGTCCGCCTCGCGCGGCGAACTCCCATTCGGCTTCAGTGGGCAATGCCAGGCCAGCCCAGGCGGCATACGCCTCGGCGTCTTCGTACGCCACCTGGACGACCGGGTGATCGTCCAGGCCGGCAAGGGAACTGCCCGGCCCGAGTGGATGCCGCCAGTTCGCGCCCGGCTCGTAGGACCACCAGTTCCCGATGTTGCGCAGGTCGACGCGCTGTGGCGGCCTGGTGAACACGAGCGCGCCGGGCACCAGCAGTTCAGGCAGGGCACCGGGATACATGGCCGGATCGAGCGGACGCTCGGCGACGGTGACGTAGCCGGTTTGCGCGACAAAGCGGGCAAACTGAGCATTGGTGACGGCAGTCCGCGCGATCTGGAACGGAGACACCTTCACCCGGTGCGACGGCCCTTCGTCAGGGTAGTGACGATCCGATCCCATCAGGAACGACCCGCCGGGAATCCGCGCCATCCCGGCATCCGGATCAGTCTCCGGAGTCATGGCGTCAAGCTTGTTCATGGCCGTGCTTCGGGAGGCTGGTACGGGTCAGGCGTTCCCATCGGGATCAGGGGAGCCTTTTTCACGCTCGCCTCGAATGCGCCCATCATCTTCAGCATGGGACCAAGCACCCAGCTCGAGAAGGCGCGCTTGTGCTCGTCTTCCTGTGGATTGGTGTAGAGGTCGAACAGGCGCGGAATGCCGAGCTTGACGGGCGGGGCTTCCATGTTGTCCTGCTGGTAGAAGTGCACCTTGTAGTTGTGCCATTTGACCGCTTGCAGGCGGTTGTCCACCCAGATCAGGATGCCCTCGCGGGCGGACTTGTCGGTCTTGCCCTCGAAAAAGCCGGTCTGGTCCACGCCATCGATCGGGCGGTCCCCCGGCACGCGTGCGCCGGTAACGTGGGCGATGGTGGGGAACAGGTCGACGCCGTGCACGATCTCGTCGCTGACGCGGCCGGCCGGTATCTTGCCTGGCCAGCGGACCATGAAGGGCACCCGGATGCCTCCCTCATAAGCCGTGAAGTACTGCCCGCGCCACGGCCCGGACCAGCCGTCCCACGGCTTCAGGTACTCGGCGCCGTTGTCGCTGGCGAAGATGACGATGGTGTTGTCGCGCACGCCGAGACGATCGACCGCGTCCAGCATCTGGCCGACATTCGCGTCCATCTCGGCCAGCATGTCGGCCCAGTCGCCGTTGCCGGTCTTGCCGGCAAAGCGTTCGGCACCGTGGGATAGTGCGGCTGGGTCAGGCTTGCAAACGCGAAGAAGGGCTTTCCGGCCTTGACCTCTCGCTCCATGAACGCAATCGAGCGGCGTGTGAGGTCGGCATCCATCAGGCGGCGTTGCTCCAGGTCATAGACCCGAAGCTCCCGGCTTTTCTCGCCCTTGCGGCCTTCCATGATGTACTCCGGCTTCATCCGGTCTGGCGAGAAGCCATTGGAGCCGGGCCAGAGCGCCTCGTTCGTGGTGCGGGGGATCCCATACCATTCGTCGAAGCCCTGGTCGTTGGGCAGCCGGCCGTCCGTGCTGCCCAGATGCCACTTGCCGTAGAGGGCGGTGGCGTAGCCCGCGTCCGAGAGCGACTCGGCCATGGTGACTTCCCATTGCGTGAGTCCGTCGGCCGCTCCGCCGATGGGCACGGAATAAGTGCCAGACCGGATCGCGTAGCGGCCCGTCAGCATGCTGGAGCGGCTGGGCGTGCATTGCGGCTCCATGTTCATGTTGGTGAGGCGCATGCCTTCGCCGGCCAGCCTGTCGATGCGCGGCGTGGGCGCGCCACGCAAGGCGCCGCCGCCGTAGACCCCAAGCTCGCCGTAGCCGAGGTTGTCCACCAGGATGAGCAGGATGTTCGGCTTCTGCTGCTGCGCCGCCGCGACAGAAGAGCCGAGCAGGGCGGCGGCTGTCACGAGGGTCGTGGCGACCAGCCGGGTCAGCCGGTGGACGCGCGGCGTCTTGCTTGCGTGCATGGGTTTCATGGCGTGTCAGGAACGAGGACGTTGGAAGGCTTAGCCCAGCATGATCTTGGCGCGCTCGGCGGCCCGGATGCCCGCGCCGATCGCCCCGTCGATGAAGCCGCGCCAGCCTTCGCCATGGTCGCCCTGGCCGAAGATCACGCGGCCACGGTCCTGCTGGAAGTGCGCGTAGTATTTTTCGAACCAGCCGGGGCGGTAGTTGGCCCAGGTGCCCAGGCTGTACGGGTCCTCGGTCCACGGGTGGAAGTGGACCTCTTCCACTTGCGCATCCGGGAAGAAGTCGCGCAGTGCCTGCTGGACCGCGGCCTTGTCCTGGTAGTCGATGCGCTTCGGATCGGGGCCGAACATGACGAGGACGGTGTGGTCGTCGGCGGCCGCGTAGGTGATGATCAGCGGCAGCGGATGCGTGGGATCGGCCAACGCCAGCACACGGGTATCGGCGACGCGCCCCTTCACCTTGATCAGCAGCTTGACGCCGCGGCCGGCATGGCGTTCCTGTCCGGCTGCCACGACGCTGGCATCTAGCGGCGGGGAGAACTGCACGCCCGGCAGCACGTTCATCGGCAGCCCCACGATGACGCTGGCAGCGCGCAGGCGCTGGCCGGCCTGCGTGGTGACCACGGCATGGCTGCCGAGGTCTTCGACCGCGCGGACCGGCGTCGACAGCCGGATCTCCGGCTTGCCGTCGGCCACCATGGCGTTGATCAGGCTGATGGTGCCGTCCTTGAACCGGTAGCGGCCGGCAGCGTCGCGCAGGGCGGTCAGGTTCCCGCCGGGCAACGCCCACCAGCGGCTGACTTCGATGTGCGACGCCATGCCGGGCGGGCAGTGCGACAGGCCGGCCAGATAGCCGTCGAGTGCGACCTGCTGAAGGCGCGAGAGCTTCATGGACTGGACGATGTCGCTGGCACTCAGCCTGTCCGCTGCGGCAATGGCGGGCCAGCGGTACTTCGCGTCGTAGGGCCGCTCCCACAGTTTGCCGGCGTCGGCGAAGTAGCGGTTGAAGGCGCCGAACACGTCGCCGAGCCGTTCCGGCGTGTCCAGGTACTCCCGGCGGCCGTCCACCAGCACTACGGCGTGCACGCCGGCGGGATCGACGTTCGACTCGGGCGTTTCGATCACGTCGAGCCTGTATCGCTGGACCTCTGCCCAGACGAACGGCTGTGTCCAATGGATCCAGGTGCCGCCCAGCTCCACCATGTGGCCGGCAAACTGGCTGGTGTAGGTGCGGCCGCCGAGCCGGTCGCGGGCTTCGAGCACAAGGGTCCTGTAGCCGTTCTTGCTGCTTTCGCGCGCCGCCGTGATGCCGGCGAAGCCGCCGCCGAGCACGATCACGTCATAGTCGACACCCCTGGATTTCGCCTTGCGCTGCGTCTCGCCAGGCTTGCTGTGGGCTTCCGGAGCGCCGACCACGCTGCCAAGCGCAATCGCGCCTGCGCCCAGTCCGGTCTGGCGCATGAACCCCCGTCGGTCGAGGGAAGCGGCTGCCTTCCGATGTCCCGAATTATTTCCCATGACAATCCTGTTGCGGTTACCTTTCGATCCGAGCATAGGGCAGCCGTCAGGCGGGCGATGTCCGAAAGCGGCAATGGCGTTGCTTTCGTTTGTTACAACCAGGAGGCAACGTGCACCCGGCGCCATTCCTCTCGCTGTTGCAGGCGAACCGGGTAGTTACCCTAGTATTCCTGCGGGATGACGAAAGTGAAAATTTGGCTTCGGGCTATGGTTTGTACGGACAAAGTACATATCCAGCCGCCTCTTTGCAGAAGCGTCCCCCATGTCACATGCCGTGCATTGCCACGTGGAGTCGTTCGGGAATCCGGAAGACCACGCGCTTGGCCTCCCCCAGCTTAACCAGCAATACCTGCAAACCGGCCCAGGCCGATATGAGGGCCAACTGCAGCAGTTCAGGCTCGACGATGATGTCTTCGTGTATCACGAGCGGCTGAATGTCCCTACCTTGCAGGAAGGCTGTGTAAGGAGGGGGTGCCGGATGTTCGGCATCCCGCTGCCTGCCGATAGCCGTACGACGCTCTATGGGCGTTCGATCGGGACGTCCGTTGGCCATATTGCCGGCGGACGGGAGTTTTCTGCCCAGTCTTCCGGGCCGAGCGAGCATGTCGGCATCGTGCTCGGCGATTCGATCTTTGCGATGTATGCGGATTACCTCGGCGGGATGGCCAGCCTTGCCTGGGCCGATGAGCAACTGCTCAAGGTCAGCCTGCCGGCGCGGCAGCGCGCGTCGGCAGGCATCGTGGAAAGCCTTTGCACCGCCGGGGAAAACCGCGAAGCGCTGGCATTCCCGGCGGCCCGCATTTCCGCGCGCGACGATATCCTGGAACACCTGTTCTGCCTGCTGATCGATGCCGAAGCGCCACGGCGCCGCGGCGACGTGACACGGTTGTCCCACAGTGATGTCGTCAACCGCTGCCGCAAGTACATGCAGGCGAATCCCAGCCAGCCCGTCGGGGTGCTTGAGCTTTGCAGCCTGGCGCGAGTCAGCCGGCGAACGCTGCAGATAGCGTTCCTCGATGTCACCGGCGTAACACCGTACGTCTACCTGCGCACGATGCGCTTGTCGCTGGTTCGCAGGCTGTTGCGGCAAACCAGTGCCGACCGCGTGCAGATCAGGGATGCGGCGGCGCGCTGGGGCTTTGTTCACATGGGCAGGTTTGCGGCCGACTACAACCGGATGTTCGGCTACCTGCCTTCGGAAACGCCGCGCGCCTAGACGGGCACCACCGCGTAATGCCGTTCAGTTAAGGTCTCAAGCGCCGCCGTCATTCCCGCGTAGGCGGGAATCCAGCGTCTTTCACGTCCCCTTCGGGGATGAAGTCACTGGGTCCCCGCTTTCGCGGGGACGACGGTGGTTAGAACGGCATTAGGCACCACCGCGGCCACCACCGCGGGCACGACCGGCCCGTCCAGGAAACGCGAGCGCAGCGGCCTAGGTAATTTCCCCAATCACATCTGGGCCGCCGGCGCAAAGTCCTGTTACTACCCTCTGCCGAAACCCGGCCTTGTGCGAACGCGGTGGATCGTAGACTTCTCCCGAGTTTCGGATATCGACACGAGGGAGAAGAAAGGATGAGGCAGCGCAAGTTCGTAGTCGGCCTGACCGCCATGGCACTGGCGGCGGGCATGTTGGTGATGGATGCCGGTGTCCTGGCAGCGGAGGGGGACGCGGATCTGACCCCGGCCGGAGCGCAGCGCAGCGGCAACAAGGACGGCGCCATTCCGGCATGGGATGGCAAGGACACGCCGTCGGCCGGCTGGTCGCCGGAGCAGCCGCGCGGCGGGTTCTGGTCGCACAAGGGCGAGAAGGCGCTTTTCTCCATCGATGCCACCAACGTCGACAAGTACGCCGACAAGCTCAGCCCCGGCCAGGTCGCGTTCATCAAGGCGACAAAGGGCTACCACATGGATGTCTATCCGACGCATCGCAACTGCGGTGCGCCGGACTGGGTGCAGGCCAACAGCAAGCGCAACCTTGCCGAGGCCAGGATGGCGTCCGACGGCGTAATCCTGGAAAACGCCGTCCTGCCGGGCGTGGCCTTCCCGCGTCCGAAGACCGGGGCGGAGGCGATGTGGAATTTCCAGACCCGCTACCGGGGCATGGGCATCGTATTCCCCAGCTTCTACACGGTGCTGTCGCCGCGCGCGGGGAGCGAGGAGTGGGTCGACGCGAACCAGGAAATGACCCTGTACTTCCCGTGGGCGAAGAAGGGGGCTACCACGC
This sequence comes from Cupriavidus sp. 22TCCZM04-2, assembly GCF_057798895.1. NCBI lineage: Bacteria > Pseudomonadati > Pseudomonadota > Betaproteobacteria > Burkholderiales > Burkholderiaceae > Cupriavidus > Cupriavidus sp. 22TCCZM04-2. The sequence continues at coordinate 92,754 of NZ_JBYOJS010000016.1, read as the reverse complement.
CGGAACAGGTCAAGCACACGCTGCAGGCCGCCTACTTCCAGTACAAGTCGCCAGCGGCGCTTGCCGGGCAGGGCGCGGTGGGCGTCAACTCGTTCGGTGGGGCGGCCCCCGAAGTCTCGTACTACTTCCCTGGCCAGCGCCGCGTGCGCCGCATGCCGAGCTACGCCTATGACGCGCCGCAGATCGGCATGGAGAACCAGTACACGGTTGACCAGGCCTTCATGTTCATCGGCAATCTCGACCGCTTCGACTGGAAGCTCGTGGGCAAGAAGGAGATGTATGTGCCGTCGAACACCTTCGGCATCTACGACTTCCACGCCAAGCTTCGCGATGTGCTGGGGCCGCAGTACATCAGCAACGCCAGCCGCCGCTACGAGTTGCACCGCGTCTGGATGGTCGAGGCGACGGTCAAGGCCGGAGCCCGCCACACGGCACCGAAGAAGACCTTCTATTTCGACGAAGACAGCTGGCTGGCGCTGGTGTCCGAGGACTACGACGCGCAGGGCAAGCTCTGGAAGCTGCGCGAAGGCTTCCCGATCCCGGTCTGGGAAACGGGGGCCTGCGACCTGGAGACGTTCGTCCAGTATGACCTGATTTCCGGCCGCTACATCGCCGACGGCGTCACCGTGGGCGGCGGCAAGGATATCCGCTGGGTCACCGACTCGAACGAGCCGCGCTTCAAGCTCGACTACTACACGCCGGAAAGCCTGCGCTCACGCAGCGAACGGTAAGTCCCCAAGCGAGCGCCGCGCCGCCGGCGCTCGCCACATGTCCCGAATGCTCCTGGCACGACGCCGGCACAGACCGGCGCGGCCGGCGCTCGTCCATGCAGCCAACAGCGCAACGAGGCAACAGGCAAGACAACAAGAAGCAGGACAACCGGAAACAGGGAGGAAGAAGTGATTCAAAGCAAGAGACGCTGTATTGCCATTGCCGCCGCCATGGCGGCCATGCAGATGGGCAATGCCAGTGCGGTCGAAATCAAGGGAGAGACCGTCTACGGTTCGTTCGACTCGCAGATCACCACGGGGCTGGCCATGCGGGCGCACGGGATCGACTGCCAGCGCGTGGGCGATCCGAACGCGTCCGGCTGTGCCGGCGACGTGAACACGGCTCAGTTCTCCAATCTGGACAATGGCAACCTGAACTACAAGAAGGGCGACCTGTTCGCTGCGTATGTCAAGGGTACGCACGAACTGCTGCTGAATTTTCCGGAAGACATCAAGTTCATGGCGCGCGGCACCTGGCTATACGATGTCGCCGCCAGCCATACCGAGCGCTCCGACCTGACCAAGGACTCCTTCAACCAGGTGGCGCGCGACACGCGGCTGCTCGACCTGTGGGTCAGCAAGGGTTTTTCGATCGGCGACCAGAGCGCCCGCGTGCGCATTGGCAACCAGGTGATCAACTGGGGTGAAAGTATCTTCGGGCTTGGCGGCATCAACGCGACCAATGCACTGGACATCCAGAAGCTGATGGTGCCCGGCACCCAGATCAAGGAAGCCGTGCTGCCGGCGCCCATGATCAGCTTCGCATCGGGTCTGGGCCACGGATTCAACATGGAGGCGTACTACCAGGTCCAGTGGAACGGCAGCCGCCTGCCGCCGGTGGGTTCGTACTTCTCGCTGACCGACAATCTCGGCCGCGGCGCAGAGCCCTTTAACGTCAGCACGCAGAACCCGAACTTCTCCGGCACTGACGCCACGACGATCGCGCGGTCGCGCGACCAGGGGACCATCCAGTCGGTGCAGCAGGGCATCAACCAGGGCGCATTCGCCGGCCCGCCGTTCAATACCTTCGGCATCCCGCTGCAGCCGAACCAGTACGCCCGCAACTCGGGGCAGTACGGCTTTGCCTTCCACTACAAGCCGGAAGGCACGCAGCTCGACATCGGCACCTACGTCATGAACTATCACGACAAGCTGCCGGTGATGGGCCTGCGCCCCGACGACACCATCCAGGTCCAATACCTGGAGGATCGCAAGCTCTATGGGGTCAGCGCCAACTTCCCGGTGGGAGACTGGGCGGTGGGCTGGGAACTCTCGTACCGGCCGCGCGATGCCGTCGCGCTCTCGGCATGCTATGGGCCAAACGGTCCACTGGACATCATCAGTAACGGCGTGACCGGCGTCAATTGCCAGCAGTGGATCGACAGGAAACGGTTCCAGACGCACCTGACCGGCCTGCTCGCGCTCACGCCGAGCAATTCGGGTGGTTTCCTCAAGCTGCTGGGGGCCGATACCGCGGCGTTCACCGGGGAACTGGTTGCTATCTACTTTCCTGGCGTGAACTCCAACTCGCGCTTCGTTCGCACCGTAGACGGTGTGCAGGTCATGCAAGCCCCGGCACCGGCGTTGCAGCCATGGATGGACAGTTCGACCAACTCCACCCTCGGCTACCCGATCACGGCGGCCAAGGGTACCTCGCTGTCGATGGGCGCGACGGTGGACTTCAACTGGACCTATGACGGCAGGCTGATTCCGGGCTGGCAGGTCACGCCGGGTGTCACGTTCTCCTATTCGTTCATGGGCTACACGCCGACCGCGCTCGGCAACTATATGCAGGGCGCCAAGTCCGCCAACCTCTACGTGCTGTTCAACCAGAACCCCACCAAGTGGCAGGCCGGCATCAACTACACCATGTACTGGGGCGCCAATCCGCTGGCGCAACCGCTTGGAGACCGCAACTTCGTCGGCGCGTTCCTGACCCGGAACTTCTGACGAATTCCACGCGGGTCGCGCAGGCCGCTGGCAGGCGCGACCCCGAACCCACGCACTCTGGAAGTTTGCAGCAATGAACGGATTCGTACGACGCCTGGAAGGCATCCTGTTCGCGCACCGGACCGCAACGCTGGTGGTGATCGGACTATTTACGGCGGTGATGGCCTTCTTCGCCGCCCAGCTACGCATGGAAGCGGGCTTCGAGAAGCAGATGCCGCTGAACCATGAATACATCAAGACCTTCAAGTCCTACCGCGACGACCTGTTCGGCGCCAACCGCCTGACGGTGGTGGTGAAAGCGCGGCACGGCACCATCTGGACCCGGCCCGCGCTGGGCAGGCTCTATGACGTGACGCAAGCCGTGCTGTTCATGCCGAACGTGGACCGGCTCGGCGTGCAGTCGCTGTGGACGCCGAACAGCTACGTCAACGAGATCACGGAGGAGGGCTTTCGCGCCGAGCCTCTCATCGATGGCAACATCACGCCGCCGCGCCTCGACGATGCCGTCATCGGCCGTATCCGCTCGGCCACCAGCGACGGCGGCTTCGTCGGCACGCTAGTCTCGCGCGACCAGACCAGTGCCATGATTACCGCCGAACTGGAGGAGCGGGATCGCGACGGCAGGCAGCTCGACTACATCGCATACAACCATCTGCTCGAGAAGCAGCTTCGCGAGCGGTTCGAGGACAAGGACTTCGAGATCCAGATCATCGGCTTCGCCAAGCAGGTGGGCGATATTGCTGATGGCGCCTCCGGCGTGCTGGGATTCTGCGCGATAGCGCTGCTGCTGACCGCACTGGCCGTGTACTGGTACTCCCATTCGGTGCGTTTCACGGTCCTTCCCATCCTGTGCTCGCTGACCTCGCTGGTCTGGCAGTTCGGCACGCTCAGGCTGCTCGGCTACGGCCTCGACCCGCTCGCCGTGCTGGTGCCGTTCCTGGTCTTTGCCATCGGCGTCTCGCATGGGGTCCAGCAGATCAATTTCATCGTCCGCGAGCTGGCGCACGGCAGGAACTCCATGCAGGCGGCGCGCAACAGCTTCACGGGGCTGCTCGTGCCGGGCACGCTGGCGCTGGTGACGGCCTTCGTCTCGTTCATCACCTTGCTGATCGTGCCGATCCCGATGGTGCGGGAGCTGGCGGTCACGGCGTCGATCGGCGTGGGCTACAAGATCGTCACGAACCTGGTGATGCTGCCGGTGGTGGCATCGTTCTTCCGCTTCTCCCAGGCCTACGCCGACGGGGCGATGGCCCGGCGCGAGCGTCGCTCCCGCTGGCTGCGCGGGCTCGCCCGCGTGGCGCAGCCGCGCACCGCCGTGGCCGTGACGCTGATGAGCGCCTGCCTGCTGGCTGTGGCCATCTATGAAAGCCGCGACCGCGTGATCGGCACGGTGGAGCCGGGCGCGCCGGAGCTGCGGCAGGACGCGCGCTTCAACCGGGATGCCAAGTCCATCGCCGCCAGCTATGACATGGGCCTGGACTGGCTGACCGTGGTGTTCGAGGCAGCCCCGGAATCGTGCGGCAACACGGCCATCGGGGCCTACCAGGACGATTTTTCCTGGGCCATGCGCGACGTGCCCGGGGTGGTGTCCATCAGCGGCTTTTCCAGTCTGCTTCGCACCTACAACACGGGATACAACGAGGGCTACCCGAAGATGTCGGTGGTGCCGATGGATGCCGCCAACTACGCGGCGCTTGCCACCGAGATCGGCCGGCTGCGCGGCTACATGCGCAAGGATTGCAGCATGACGGCCGTCCACCTGTTCCTGGCCGACCACAAGGCGACCACCATTGCCGGGGTGATCCGCGCCGTCAACGCATTCCGGGCCGCCAACGCACGTCCGGACGTGAAGATCAGGCTGGCGTCGGGCAATGCCGGCGTGCTGGCGGCCATCGACGAGGAAGTCGAGCGAAGCGAGCAGCCGATGATGCTGTATGTCTACGCCACCATCATGCTGCTGGTACTGGTGGCGTATCGCGACGTGCGGGCCATGATCGCCTGCTGCCTGCCGCTGACCGTGGCGACCTTCGTCGGCTACTGGTTCATGAAGGCGCTCGACATCGGCCTGACGGTGGCGACGCTGCCGGTGATGGTACTGGCCGTCGGCATCGGCGTGGACTACGCCTTCTACATCTATAACCGCCTGCAGGCACACCTGGCCGACGGCCTGCCTATCGCAAAGGCGGTGGAAAGCGCGCTGCTGGAGGTGGGCATGGCCACCATCTTCACGGCGATCACGCTGGCGATCGGCGTGTCGACGTGGGCGTTCTCCGCCCTCAAGTTCCAGGCCGACATGGGCAAGCTGCTGGCGTTCATGTTCCTTGTCAACCTCGTGATGGCGATGACGGCGCTTCCCGCCCTGGCGGTGGTACTGGAACGGCTGTTCCCGCGACGCGGTGCGGTGCGGGTTTCAAACTTCATGTCGCACTGAGGGAGGGCGCATGCAAAAACGGGATCTACGTAAGCTGATCGGACTGCTGGCTGCGGCGGCCGTGACGCTGGGGGGGCAGGCATCGGCCGCTGCTCCGCAGGGCCAGGCGCCGGTGCCGCAATTGATGCCGGCGGTGCGCACGCCATCGGCTGCCACGGCTGGCATCCTCGGCGCCACGCGTGCCGGCAACCGGATCGTCGCGGTGGGCGAGCACGGCGTCGTGCTGCTTTCCGACGACAACGGCAGGCATTTCCGGCAAGCGCAAAGCGTCCCCGTGCGCGCGATGCTGACATCGGTCAGCTTTGCCGATGAAAAAAATGGGTGGGCCGTCGGCCACGCGGGCGTGATCCTGCATACCGGCGACGGCGGCGAGACCTGGACGCTTCAGCGGTCGGACACCGAGGCCGACCAGCCGCTGTTCTCCGTGCTGTTCAGTGACCGCAACCACGGACTGGCCGTGGGGCTGTGGTCGCTGCTGCTGGAGACCGACGATGGCGGACATACATGGCGACAGCGCGAACTGCCTGCGCCGCCCGGGGCGACCAAGGCCGACCGCAACCTGTTTCGCCTGTTCGCGGCGCCGGACGGGAAGCTGTTCATCGCGGCGGAGCAGGGACTGGTGTTGCGCTCGACGGACCAGGGCAAGTCCTGGCGCTACCTGCCGACGGGCTACAAGGGCAGCCTTTGGGCAGGCGCCGCGGGGCCAGACGGTGCGCTCTATGTCGCCGGGATGCGTGGCACGGTCTATCGCAGCGGCGACGGCGGGGACTCCTGGCGGCAGGTGCCTAGCGGAACGCACAGCGGGCTGACTGACCTTGTGGCGGCGCAGGGCGGCGTAGCAGGTGTCGGCATGGAGGGTGCGTCGGTCCGCAGCAATGGGACGGAAGGCATGGCCGCTGCCACGCGCCCCGACCGCGTCGACCTCAACGCCGTGGTGCTGGCGGCGGACGGCAAGTTGATCGACTTTTCCTCTCGAGGTCCGCTCGCGCCGCGGTGAATGAACGGTTCCGCATCGGGTACAGGCCCACCACGTCGCGCGGTCCCCAGAAGATCGCGTCAGTGGATGGCTTGAAGGTCTCAACACGATGCGGCTCGCTCCGGCCGCAAGTCTCTCTCAATCGCGTCAAGAGGCAGCAGCAGCCGGATGGGCACGACCTTTGCGCGGTCGGCGATCCGAGTTTGCTGCGACAGCCTGAGGTCGCACTGTTCTGGCGCGAGGATTGCCCGCCCCGGTTACAACTCGCGTCATCCGGTTGGCCGAATCCGGATACGGGCGCCCCGATCGCGACCCTATAGTTGCTCCATCCAAGTCCCCCAATACCAGCCATGCGTATTCCACACCTGCGACCGTTCGTGGTCGCCTGCCTGGCGGCACTTGCAGCGTCGGCGGGTTCCGCGACGGGTGTACGGCGCGGCGCCGCTGCAGCCCGAGACGCTCAGCGTGCAGCCCATGCCACCGCGTGGCGATCACTTCCTCTATGCGCTCGAGATGTCCGCGCCTACCGACGCGCGCCTGACGGTGTACGACATTGACAAGAAGAAGGTCGTTGCCCAACAGGGAGCGGGGTTCCTGCCTGGCGTGACGCGCTCGGCGGATCATCGCTTTACCTATGTCGCGACGAGCTACTTCTCGCGCGGCACCACCGGCGAACGCACCGATGTCCTGGAGATCACGGACAACGCATCGTTCCGCAAGGTTGGCGAGGTCGTCCTGCCGGCCAAGCACGCGCAGCAGGTGCCGTCGCTGTTCAATACCACGGTGTCGGACGACGGCGGCTTCGTCTACGTCACCAATATCACGCCGGCGACGTCGGTCTCCGTTGTGAACCTGGCTACCCGCAAGCTGGCCGGCGAGATCGACACGGCCGCCTGCGTGCTGACGTACCCGTCCGGCAGGAACCGCTTTGCATCGCTGTGCCAGAGTGGAAAGGCGCTGATTGTCACGCTGGACCAGGATGGCAGGGAAGTCGGCCGCGAGCAGTCGGCTGCCTTCATCGACGTGGAGAACGACCCGGTCTACACCCACGCCGCGCGCTGGGGCAGTGGCTACGTGTTTGTCACATTCAGCGGCAAGGTGACGCCGGCGGACTTCAGCGCAAGTCCTGCGCGGTTCGATGCGCCGTGGCAGCTCGTCTCGCCAGCGGAGGCGCGCCAGGGCTGGCGTCCCGGCGGCCTCCAGCCGTTCGCGGCAAGCGAGGCTACCGGCAAGCTTTACGTCCTCATGCATCAGGGGGGCGAGGGATCGCACAAGGAGCCGGGCACGGAGATCTGGGTCTTTGACGTCGGGTCGCATGCCCGCGTGGCTAGGTGGAAGCTGGCGGCCGAGAAGCTGATGCCGATGGTGACATTGTCGGTATCCGAAGGTGGCAATCCGATCGTCTATGGCAGCACCTACCTGGGCGTGCAGGCGTTCGATGCCGTCAGCGGCAAGCCGGTGCATGCCGACAAGACGCTGGGCAGGGCCGTCGTTCAGATGTTCCCTTTCTGAGGGGGAGTGATGGAAATCGATCCCGTTGTCCTTCGGACTTGCCAGGCGGCCGTCATCGTGGTGTTTGGTGCCGCCGGGTTTTCCAAGCTTGTGAATCCGGAGCGCTTCGGGCGCGCGGTGGCGTCATATGGCTTGCTGCCGGCGTTCCTTGTGGCCCCGGTGGCTCTGTGCCTCGCCCTGGCCGAACTGGCGATTGCCGCGGCCTTGCTTGTCGATCCGTCGCGCCCAGCGGCGGCGCTCGCCGGGCTTGGCCTGCTGGGCCTCTTCCTTGTCGCAATCGGAGTGAGCCTGGCACGCGGCAACCGCGACATCGATTGCGGCTGCTGGGCGTTCGGAGGAAAAGGCGATGGTCATCCGGCGAGGCTCTCCGGATGGCATCTGGCGCGGCTGGCTCTGCTGGCGGCATTCGTGGCGCCATGCCTGTTCGAGCCTGCCCAGCGCACCGTCGAATGGATCGACTATGTCACCGCGACGGGCGGACTGGCCGTTGGCGGCGGCCTGTTTGTCGCCATCGATTATCTGCTGGCCAACGGTGCCGCAATTCAGAAGTTGAGGTCTTGAAATGTCAAATGCTCTCGTTGTTTCGCAAGTCATGCTGTGGGTTGCTGTCGTTGTGCTGGGACTGGTGTGCCTGGCGCTGTTGCGGCAGATTGGTGTGCTGTACGAACGCATCATGCCGGTCGGCGCCCTGGTGGTGGACAAAGGCCCGGCTGTCGGCGCAGTGGCGCCCGCCTTCGACCTGCGCGACCTGTACCAGAGCGAAGTCCGGATTGGCGGCATCTCGGCCGACGGACGCAGCACCTTCCTCTTCTTCGTTTCGCCGACCTGCCCGGTTTGCAAGAAGCTGCTCGCGCTGCTGCCGTCCCTGCAAGCCAGTGAGGGTGCCAACTATCGCTTTGTCCTGGCAAGCGATGGTCCCCGCGCGGAGCACGAGGCCTTTTATCGCAAGGCGGGTCTTTCCGCGTTCCCCTATGTCCTTTCGCAGGAACTCGGCATGGCCTACCAGATCGGCCGGTTGCCCTACGCGGTCGTGATCGATGGCGAAGGCAAGGTGCGCTCGAAGGGCCTCGTCAACAATCGGGAACATCTGGAAAGCCTGTTCGAAGCCAACGAAACCGGAACGGCTTCGATTCAGGAGTATGTGGCACGCCGCGACGGGCAGCACGCCCAGGCATGAGGAACAGAAACATGAAATGGATCGACGGACTCTTTGAGCGTTCCGCACGCAGCGTCGCCCAGCGCAATGGCCGCCGCAGCGCGCTCGGCCGGATGGGGCGACTCCTCGTGGGCGCGGCGGCCATGCCGCTGCTGCCGGTGGACCGCCTCGCCTACGCGGCCGGCCCGGCAGCCGCGCCCAAGCTGCCAGCGGGCATCGATGACGAGACCAGTTGCGAATACTGGAAGCACTGCGCCATCGACGGCTTTCTTTGCGCCTGCTGTGGCGGAAGCTCCAGCACCTGCCCGCCCGGCACATCCACCTCGCCCATCACGTGGATCGGCACCTGCCTGAATCCGCACGACGGACGGAACTACATCGTCTCGTACAACGACTGCTGCGGCAGTACCTCGTGTGGCCACTGCATGTGCAACCGGAACGAGCGGGAGCGCCCGATGTACAAGATGTCGCTCAACAACGACATCAACTGGTGCATGGCGAGCCAGCCGTCCACGTACGTCTGCTCGGTTTCCGTCCTGCTGGGAGTCCAGGAGCAATGAGGACCACGACGAAGTACATCAAGGCCAGTCTGTCCCTGGTGATCGCGCTGGGCGTATCGGCAGGCGCGCGGGCGCAGGAGCTCGATGCGGGCAAGACCATCTTTGCGAAGAACTGCGCGGTCTGCCACCAGGCAAATGGGCAGGGCCAGGATGGCCTGGCGCCGGCGCTGAGCGTCTATCCGGCCCGCTATGCGAGCACCGAGGGCGGCCGGGCACTGCTGGCGAACATTGCCCTGTATGGCCTCCTGGGTGCCATCCAGAACGGCGGCAAGCAGTACAACGGGAGCATGCCCAGCTTCCGCACGATGTCGGACGAAGAACTGGCCGGGGTGTTGAGCTATATCGCGCTTGACCTCTCCGGCGGTAAGGCGGCCGGCAGCCAGCCAATCAACGCTGACGAGGTCAAGGCGCGCCGGGCGCAGAACCTCACGCCGACCGAAGTCAGGCACCTGCGCGAGCAGGTGCTCAAGGATGCGGGGCTGTGAGGCTTTTTCCGGCATGGCGGCCATTGACTGCGTGGATGGCGCTCGCGGCCGTGTCGCTGGCCACGAGCGCATGGGGGCAGCCGGCGGACGAGGCGGTCGCCTACCGGAACTATGTGCTGAATTGCATGGGCTGCCACGGCGCCGCTGGTGAAGGCGTGCCGGGCAATATCCCGCCGCTTCGGGGTGCCATCGGCCTGTTCGTGCATAGCAGTGCCGGTCGGCAATTCATCGTCCGCGTGCCAGGCGCGTCGAACTCCGCGCTGACGGACGATGAGCTCGCTGCGGTGACCAATCTCATGCTCGCGCGCTTTGGCGCCAACCAGTTGCCGACGGATTTCAGACCCTACACTGGCTCGGAAGTGGCTGCCCTGCGCCGCCCGGCGTATGCCGACGTGGCGACAGTGCGCCGCGCCGTGATCGAAGAGCTTCGCGGCCAGGGCGTGCCGATGAAGTCCGACTACTGACGCACCACCACAGCAGTCGCCACACCAAATCAGGAGCAAATCATGGAGACGATCGATACTTTCTACATTGGCGGGACGTGGGTGGAGCCGGCACCAGGCTTCACGCAGGTGGATATCGTCAACCCTGCGACCGAATCGGTGATCGGCAGGCTGGCGATGGGTACTGCCGGCGACGCGGACCGTGCGGTGGCCGCCGCGCGCGGGGCGTTTCACGGCTGGTCGGAATCGACCCGCGACGAGCGTATCGCGCTGCTTGAACGGATCATTGCCTGCTACCAGGCGAGACTTGAGGACATCGCACAGGCGGTGCGCATGGAGATTGGTGCGCCCATCACGCTGGCGAGGAACGTACAGGCGACATTGGGGCTCGAGCAACTGAAGGCGACCCTGGCGGCCCTGCGAAGCTTCGAGTTCGAGTCGGCCAGAGGCAGGAATCTGGTGCGACGCGAAGCCATCGGTGTGGCAGTACTCATCACGCCCTGGAACTGGCCGCTTAACCAGATCGCGGCAAAGGTGGCCCCTGCCATTGCCGCCGGCTGCACGGTCGTGCTCAAGCCTTCCGAGACCGCCCCGCTTGATGCGCGCATCTTTGCCGAGGTCATGCACGATGCTGGCACCCCGGCCGGCGTCTTCAACATGATCTACGGCGACGGCCAGACGGTGGGCGCGGCCTTGTCTTCGCATCGTGACGTCGACGTGGTATCGATCACCGGATCAACGCGCGCCGGCATCCAGGTGGCGGTCAATGCGGCGTCTACCGTGAAGCGGGTGGCGCAGGAGCTTGGCGGCAAGTCGGCATTGCTGATCCTCGATGACGCGGATCTGGAAACTGCGGTACGCCAAGGTGTGCTGCAGTGCATGGGAAACAGCGGTCAGACCTGTGTCGCGCCAACGCGCATGCTGGTGCCAAGAGAGCGCTATGACCAGGCAGTCCGGATAGCCGCGGCCACGGCCGACGCGGTGACCGTGGGCGATCCCGGGGACACCGCTGTCAGCATGGGGCCTCTGTCGAGCCGTGCACAGTACGAAAGAGTTCAAGGCCTGATCCAACTTGGCGTGGAAGAGGGCGCGCGTGTCGCGGCGGGAGGCGTGGGTCGCCCGCAAGGTCTGGAGCAAGGCTATTTCGCCAGGCCGACGATCCTTGCCGGCGTTCGCAATGACATGGCGATTGCACAGGAGGAGATCTTCGGGCCCGTGCTGGTGCTGATCCCCCACGATGGGGATGACGATGCGGTCGCTATCGCTAACGACTCCCCCTACGGGTTGGCCGGGTATGTCGCTTCGGCGGATGTCGAGCGGGCCCGTCGGGTGGCCACCCGGCTGCGTGTGGGCTCCGTACGCATCAATGGGGCGCCCATGGACCTGAGCCTTCCCTTCGGCGGGTACAAGCAGTCCGGAAATGGCCGGGAATTCGGCCCCGAAGGGATTGGCGAGTACCTGGAGACCAAGGCGATCATGGCCTGACCCGGGGCGGCGGCTCTCGTAGACACGAGCTCAGGATTGAGGCGCCGCTCCGATCCGGCCTAGAACGCTCTGCCATTGATCAATGACCATGCACACGATCTTTTCGAGACGCCTTCGCTCGCTTCCCGCCGGCAGCCGATCCTCCCCGAACTCAGCTGTGTAAGACACCTTGATTGGGCTCCAACTAGGCACTCGTGTTCCTTGCAACTTCAGGCACCAAGTCATGAAGTCGAGAAAGAACGAGTCGTGCCGCCCGGGACAATGGGTGATGTCGCGTGATGCCCATGGCAATGGTCCGTGGTAAGCGTGGCTCGACAATCTCGACGGCGGACAAATGCCCAGTGGCAACTTCGTGGTCCACAGCAAGCATTGGAAGTATTGTCAAAGCGCCCCCCGAAAGCGCAACCTCCTTCATCGTATTCAACGATTCGACTTCCAGCGCCACATCCAGCGAGATGCCGAGCTGACGCGCGTGCTGGTCGAGAATCGATCGCAGCCCGTTGGGGGCCGGTGGCAGGACAAGCGGAACGCCGTCGAGCTTGCGGAACGGCACCGTCGGTACCCCGGCGAGCGGATGGCCGGGCGCGCAGATCAGGTAAGTGGCGACCTCAGCAAGCACGTCTTCTCCCTGGCGGGGCCCGGGACCATAGCGGTTGATGACCGCCAGGTCCAGATGGCCCGATTCCAGTTCCTCGTCGAGTTGTCCGCTGAAGCCTTCGGCCACGCGCAGCCGGACACCGGGCGCCGAGGCGCGCAGATTCTCGAACAGCGCCGGTATCAGGCGCGGCGCCATTGACGGCAGCACGCCGATCCTCACCTGTCCGAACGGGACGCCCGCCGCGTCCTTGACCTCATCGCGCAGCCGTGCCGACTGGGCCAGCAGCAACTGGACATGCGGGAAGATCCGCTGGCCGAATTCCGACAGCACCACGCCCCGGCCGGTTCGTTCGAACAGCCGGTCGCCCCATTCCGCCTCGATCTGCGCAATCGCACGGCTCACCAGTGACTGGGCTATCCCCAGGGAGCGTGCCGCACGTGACAGCGATCCCACTTCAGCCACCAGCGCCACGGTTTCGAGCTGTTTCAGATTCACACTGGCTAACCATCCATAAAGTGGATATCAGATATCTATGATTATACTCTTTTGAGTTGGCTCAGGACTCCATAAACTGTGGACATCCCGCCCTGCAGAGAGGGCTTACGCAACATCTGGAGACAACATGCCATGCTTTTCCGCTGTGCTTCGCGCATTCCGGCGTCCGTTATGCGCCTTGCTGGTCGCTGTCACCCCGGCCGCCTTTAGTGCCCCCGCTGCCGCCTCGACCGGCTATCCCGCCAAACCGATCCGCCTGGTCGTGCCGTTTCCCGCCGGAGGACCCACTGACGCGATGGCGCGACTGATCGGCCAGCACATGTCGCAGCAGCTTGGACAGCCCGTGTTGGTCGACAACCGCGGCGGCGCTGGCGGCACCATCGCCACCGAGGCCGCTGCGCAGGCAGCCCCCGACGGCTATACGCTCTTCTTTTCCACCACCGGTACCATGGCCATCAACCCGTGGCTCTACCGATCGCTGAAGGTGGACCCCCTCAAGTCGTTCGATGCCGTAGGCTCGGTGGCATCCACTGTCAACGTGCTGGTGGTGCCGAACAACCTGCCGGTCGGCAACATCAAGGAACTGATCGCGCTGGCAAAGCAGAAGCCGGGCACGCTGACGTTCGGCTCGGCCGGCAACGGCAGCTCCAACCATCTGTCCGGTGAACTGTTCAAGTCGATGGCCGGCATCGATATCGTCCATGTGCCGTACAAGGGCTCGGCCGCGGCGTTCACTGACTTGCTTGGCGGACGCATCTCGATGATGTTCGACACCGTATCGAGCCAAGGGCAGTACATCAACGCGGGCAAGGTCAAGGCGCTAGGCGTGACCGGCGTGACCCGTTCTGAAGCTCTGCCCAAGGTGCCGACGATTGCCGAGGCTGGCCTGCCTGGCTTCGACGTGACGATCTGGTTCGGCCTGTCGGCGCCGAAGGGCACCACGCCGGATGTGATCCGCCGCCTGAACAGCGAACTACAGGCCGTGCTGGCGCAGGCAGACGTGCAGAAACAGCTCGCCGCATTGGGCGCCCGGCCGCTGCCGGGAACGCCGGCCGAGTTCTCGAAACTGATCCAGCATGACGCGGGCAAGTGGTCGCCGGTGGTCAAGGCATCGGGAGCGACCCTTGACTGAGACCACTGCAACCTTCGACGCGCTGTTCTCGCCGGCATCGGTGGCCGTCATCGGCGCCTCGGACAACCCCAACAAGGTGGGCGGACGACCGATTCACTACATGCGCACCTTCGGCTATGCGGGCGAGGTGTTTCCGGTCAACCCGGCGCGCGAGGTCATCCAGGGCTATCGTGCGTACCCCGATCTTGATGCGATCGGCAAGGCGCCGGACGCCGTCGTGATTGCCGTGTCCGGCGAAGCCACGCTTGGCCAGGTGCGCAAGTGCGGCGCCGCGGGCGTCAAGGCTGCAGTCATCATGGCGTCGGGTTTTGCCGAAACGGGCGAGGCGGGACGCCAGCGGCAGCAGGAATTGGTGGCGGTGGCCAATGCCAGCGGCATGCGGCTGGTGGGCCCGAACGCGCAAGGCACGGCCAACTTCGCCAGCGGCGCGGTGCTCAATTTCTCGACGATGTTCATGGAGGTGGCGCCCCAGGACGGCCCGATCGCGATCATCGGCCAGAGTGGCGCGGCGAGCGTCATGCCTTATGCATTGCTGCGCCAGGCTGGCTACGGCGTGCGCTACCTGGTGGCGACGGGCAACGACGCCGATCTCGACGCCTGCGCGATGACCGCGGCCGTGGCGGCGGACCCCGATGTGCGGTTGATTCTGGTCTACCTCGAATCGGTGTCCGACCCTGCCCAGCTTGCCCGCGCGGCGGAAGTGGCCCGAGCGCATGGCGCCAGCATCGTGGCGATCAAGGCCGGCAACAGCCAACGCGGTGCCAAGGCGGCGGCCTCGCATACCGGTGCGCTGGTCGGCAACGATGCCGCGATCGATGCCTTCCTAGCACGTCACGGCATCTGGCGTGCGCGTGACATTGGCGAACTGGTCCGCGCGGTGCCGCTGTATTTGCAGCAGCGCGCCCCGGGGCAGGGCCGCACGGTCGTGATGAGCCATAGCGGTGCGGTGGGTGTGATGGCGGCCGACCTGGCCGAACGACACGATTTGCCGCTGACCGAACTCCAGCCGGCAACGCTGCGCGAACTGGGCGCGATCCTGCCCGAGTTTGGCACGGCCAGCAATCCGCTCGACATGACAGCGGCGCTGCTAGGCAAGGCCGACATGTTCCCGCGCGTGCTCCAGGCGCTGGGCGCCGATCCGCAGGCCGACATGGTGATGGTTGGCATTCCGGTGGCGGGTCCCGGCTACGACGTCGAGGCACTGGCGCGCGACGCCGCCGACTTCAGCGCGGGCCAAGCCAAGCCGTTGGTGGTCAGCGCGACGCAACAATCGGTCCGCGAGGTCTTCGTGCGACACGGCGTGCCGGCCTTTGTCACCGAAGCCGATGCCGTTGCAGCGCTTGCGCAGTATGTCGCGCATCATCGGCTGGCCGCGGCGGCAACGGTGACGGCGACGGCGTCGACCTGGCCTGACGCGCAGCGCCTCAACGGCAGCGGCTTGCAGGACGAAGCCCGTAGCCTGGCCTTGCTCGCCGAAGCCGGCGTACCCGTCGTGGCGCACCGACTCTGTGACAGCGTGGATGCGGCGGTAGCGGCGTTTGACGCGCTCGGCGGGGTGCCGGTGGTGGTCAAGGGCTGTGCGGCGGACGTCCCGCACAAGAGCGAGCACGGCCTCGTGCAGCTTCGCCTGACCGATGCCTCCAGCGTGGCCCGGGCGGCGCAGGACTGCCTCGACACGCTGCAGCGGCTGGGCGTGGAATCGCCACGGGTCATTGTGGCGACGATGGTCAAGGGCCGTCATGAGTTTGCGCTGGGGGTCTCGGTCGATCATGTGTTCGGGCCGCTGGTGATGATCGGGGAGGGCGGCACACTGCTCGAACTACGCAAGGACGTCGTGACCCTGCTGGCGCCGTTCACGGCCGAAGATGTCAAGGCGGCCTGCGCGAGGCTGCGCCTGGCGCCGTTGTTCGACGGCTATCGCGACATCCCGGCGCTTGATCTCGACGCGCTGGCAGCGTCCGCAGTGGCGCTCGGCGACTGGGCATTGTGTCACCGTACTGCGCTGGCATCGGTGGATATCAACCCGCTGATGGTGATGGCTGCGGGCGAAGGGGTCATGGCGGTCGATGCTGTGGTGGAACTCAAGTGGAATTGAACATGGAAACTGTACGCGTCAAACGGGATAACGACATTGCCATCGTCACGCTGAACCGCCCGACCAGAATGAATGCGGTCAATGACGCCTTGCGCGGCGAGTTGATCGAAGCCCTGGGCCAGCTCAACGCCGAGCCTTCGGTGCGCGCCGTCGTGCTGGCCGGTGCCGGCGAGCGGGCGTTTTGTGCCGGACAGGATCTTGATGAGGCGGCCACGGTGACCTGGCAGCAGCTCGTGCCCTGGCTGAATCGGCAACGGGCGATGTACCAGGCCGTACGCGACCTGGACAAGCCCTGCGTGGCCGCAGTGCGGGGTGTGGCGGCAGGCGCGGGTTTCCAGCTTGCGCTGTGCGCGGACTGGCGGCTGGCCACTGCAGACAGCCGCTGGGGGCAGCCGGAGGTCAAGGCAGGCCTGGCGAGCATCGTCGGATCCTACCTGATGACGCTGCACGTGGGGCACACCCATAACGTGCAGATGTCGCTCTCGGGCGATCTGGTCAGTGGCCAGCGCGCCTTCGATATCGGTCTGGTGACGGCACTATGCGGCGAGACCGAACTGATGGCGCAGGCGCTCGCGCAGGCCAGATCGCTCGCGGCGCTGCCGCCGACCGCCGCGCGCCTGTCCAAGCAGCGCTTTCGCGCCATGACGCAGCCGGGATTTGATGACGCCTGTGTCGCCGGAATCCGGGCGCAACTCGAATGCTATGCCGACGGTGAACCGCAGCGCGTGATGGCTGCGTTCCTCGACAAACGCAACACAAGGGAGTCGCAGTGAAGCAATTTACCCAACATTATATAGACGGCGCACGTCTTCCGATTCGAGCCGGCGAGTCAATTCGCGTCTACGATTCGGCGACCGAAGCCCCGTTGGCTGATGTCTGTCTCGGCACCGCGGGCGATGTGGCCGAAGCCGTGGCGGCAGCCGCGCGGGCGCAACCTGGCTGGCAAGCGCTGGGCGCAGCCGGACGGGCGCCGTATCTGCGCGCGCTGGCCGACGCGCTGGAAGACTGCGCGACGGAGCTGGCGAATGAGATCTCGCGCGAAGTCGGCATGCCGCTGAAGCTGTCGCGTCGGATCCAGGTCGATGCACCAATCGCGGCGTGGCGCGCCACGGCGGCGCTGGCGGACACGTTCGCCTTCGTCCGGACGATCGGCAATTCCCGCGTGACGCTGGGACCGGTCGGGGCAGTAGCCGCTATTACGCCGTGGAACTACCCGCTGCATCAGATCACGGCCAAGGTGGCGCCGGCGCTGCTGGCCGGCTGCACGGTGGTGCTGAAGCCGTCAGAGCTGGCCCCGGCCGTGACCGAACGGATGATGGCCGCGTGCGAGCAGACGAAGCTGCCGCCGGGCGTCCTCAATCTCGTGTTGGGCGGCGCGGCGGTCGGCGAGGCGCTGGTATCGCATCCCGACATCCAGATGGTGTCGTTCACCGGCTCCACGGCTGTCGGCCGCAAGGTCGCCGCGCAAGCGGCCGGCGACATGAAGCGTGTGTCGATGGAACTGGGCGGGAAGTCCGCGTCCGTCGTGCTGCCGGGCGCGGATCTCGCCAGGGCGGTCAAGGCGACTGTCAACTCATGTTTCCTCAACTCGGGGCAGACTTGCAGCGCGACTACCCGGCTGATCGTGCCCCGCGAGGACTACCCGCAGTGCCGGCAACTGCTGGCGGAGGCGGCAGCAGCGGTGAAGCTCGGCGATCCCGCCGATGGCGAAACCCGGATCGGCCCCTTGCTATCGGCGCAGCAGCGTCAACGCGTGCAGGCGCATATCGCCGAAGCGGAGCAGGCAGGCTTTGATCGGATTGCCGGCGGTGCCGATGCGCCGGTGCCAGCAACCGGCTATTTCGTTGCGCCGACCATCTACGGCAACGTCGCACCCGACAGCCGGCTGGCGAACGAGGAGGTCTTCGGACCGGTGCTGGCGGTGCTGTGTTACGACAGCGTCGACGAGGCGATCACCTTGGCCAACAGCACGCGCTATGGGCTGGCAGCAAGTGTCTGGGCTGCCGATGACGGTGCCGGCGAGGTGGTTGCCAACGCGCTGCGGGCAGGGCAGGTGGAGGTCAACGGCGCCCGGTTCAATCCCGCGGCACCGTTCGGCGGCTTCGGTATGTCCGGTATTGGGCGGGAAGGCGGCGTGTATGGGCTGGAGGAGTTCCTGGAACCGAGATCCGTTCAGCTCCCTTAGTACGACATCGAAAGGAATCGCAAAATGTACAGTCAGATTACCGTTGCTCGCGCCGGAAAAAGCGAGCGAATCGCCGTGGTCACCATGAACCGGCCGGACAGGCTCAATGCGCTGACCAAGGTCATGGAGGGCGAACTGCGCGACGCCATGGATTCCATCGATCGCGACGACAACGTGCGCGTGGTGGTGCTGACCGGGGCAGGCAAGGGCTTCTGCGCCGGCATGGACATCAACGAGCTCGAAGTGCTGCCGCCGGGCGATATCCGCGCCGCCCAGTGGATGCGCCCGTTCGACATGAACCGGCGCGCCGATTACCAGACGCGCTATGGCTACTTTCCGGCCATGCGCAAGCCCGTGATCGCGGCAATCAATGGAGCGGCAGCGGGGCTGGGGCTGGTATTCGCACTCTACAGCGACATGCGCTTCGCCAGTGCCGACGCAGCATTCAGTACCGCGTTCGCGCGTCGAGGCTTGATTGCCGAGCACGGCATCTCCTGGCTGCTGCCGCGCGTGGTCGGCCCTGGCCATGCGGCCGACCTGTTGTACTCGGCGCGCAAGGTGCTGGCTGACGAGGCGCTGCGGATCGGCCTGGTCGACCGCCTGGTGGATGCGGACGCCCTCATGGCGATCACGCTCGATTATGCCGACGACCTGGCCGAGAACGTTTCACCCCGATCTATTCGCGTGATGAAACGGCAGCTGTGGGAGCAGCCGTTCCAGTCATTGGCCGAAGCCACGCAAGTCGCCAATGCCGAAATGTTCGAAAGCATCCAGAGCGAGGATTTTGCGGAAGGGGTTGCGCATTTCCTCGAGCGCAGACCTGCCGAATTTTCTGGTCGGTGACCGGCAATCGGTCCCACCGGCGCAAGACCCTGCTTCAGTGCATGATTGCTGACCTCGAAGCTCGACCGTCTCTGACCAGGCTGCCGCTCAAGAGGTAATTACGAGTGACCGCTTCTGTGCCCCGTCGGGCCATCCGGTTAATGCGGCAGCCCAACATGGGTGCACCCTTCACCATCGCTGTTGGTGGGCGTGCCTGCAAATGCTGAGGCGTTACATTTCGAAGGGTACGGGAGGAGAGGCATGCAGGCCGCCGACGAAACGTCAAAGGGGTACGTCGGGGTATTTGAGTAGCCGCTGCGCAAAAGACTTGAAGTTCTGTTAGCAGCGGCGTCGCCTCAAGCCCTTACTTCGCGCGCAGGGTTACAAAACCATCCTCGAGGTCATGGAGCAGGCCATCAAACGGTTCCAGCCCGATGTGGAACCGCAGGATCCAAGACCGCTGTTCGTGCTGGGGCAGCCATGGGAACATGGTGCCGCGGACCGGCGCGACGAGACTATGAGTACCTCCCCAACTTGCCCCGATTTTGAACATCTTAAACTCTTCGACCATTTCGATAACTCGCTCGTCGGGGATCGCTTCGTCGAGGACGACGCTCAGCAGGCCGTTGCCTTGGCTGAAATAGCGGGCGAATCGCCCATGGTTTTCGTCGGCGGGATGTTGCGGGCAAATCACCCGTGCTACGCTGGATTGCTCCATAAACCACTCCGCAACTAGGAGGGCTCTTCGTTCGTGCTCCGCGACCCGTACGTCGAACGTCTGAAGGCCCCTTAACACCAACGACGCGTCATCAGACGAGACGCCTTCGCCCAGCATGAAGGAGGCCGTTTTCAGACGCTCATACAACTCGCGGTCCTGGACTGTCACGGAACCCATGCAGACGTCGGAATGCCCCCCTGCATACTTCGAGAGGGCGTTGCAGACAATGTCGATTCCATACTCGAATGGGCGAGTCAGGCCGAGCCCCCAAGCATTGTCGATCGCGACTAACGCTCCGTGAGCATGCGCTTCCTGCGCAATCTGCCCCATGTCCTGAACTTCCATTGTGTAGGAGCCGGGGGACTCGAGAATGACCAGGCGAGTCGCCGGCGTGATCCACGGTTGAACCGAAGAGGCATCGGCGGGAATGATCGTATGAGCGATACTCATGCGATTGAGGAAATCCTTACAAAACTCTCGCGTCGAACCGTAGGCATTCTGCGCGACCAAAATGTGGTCGCCGCTCTGCAGCAATGCCAACATCGGAAGGTTGACAGCCGACAAACCAGAGGGCGTCGTCAGGCAATATCGACCTCCCTCCAGCTTGGCAATTTCTTCTTCCAGGTATCGAACTGTGGGGGTACCGTACAAGCCATAGCTAAAGCCATCAAACAAACGACTACGGCGATTTGTAAAGTCTTCGACGGTTTTGAATTTAAGCGTTGAAGCCCGATGAATCGGCACGGAAAACCCCATGAACTCCGGCATTTCCTCGAGGCGGTGATGCATATCAGTCGGGAAGACAGTAGTATTTTTCACTTGAGTTCCTTTTTTTTGTATACAACGCAGGTTGCGCAACGTGATTTAGACGGAAACCTGCGACAGGAAGGTCTTTGCCCGTGCCGATTTGCGTTCGCTCTCGCCAAAGAAATCGCTAACTGGGAGGTCATCGACAATTCTGCCGGCGTCCATAAACACAACGCGATCGCCCACGCGACGTGCGAAGTTCATCTCATGTGTCACGCAGAGCATGGTCATGCCTTCGGCTGCGAGACCGGCCATGACGTCAAGCACCTCGTTTACCATCTCAGGATCGAGCGCGGATGTCGGTTCGTCGAACAGCATCACGACTGGATCCATGCACAGAGCGCGCGCAATGGCCACACGTTGTTGCTGACCTCCGGAGAGTTGACCAGGATATTTGTGCTGATGCGCCAGCATGCCGACGCGATCCAGCAAGGACCGCGCCTTCGACCGAGCCAGGGTCATGTCGCGTTTTAGCACTTTGACCTGGCACAGTGTTAGATTCTCGGCGACAGTCAGGTGCGGAAAGAGCTCGAAGTGTTGAAACACCATGCCAACGCGGCTCCTCACCTCTGGCAGCTTCGTTTTGCTGTGTCGGAGAGACATGCCGTCCACCGTGATATCACCACTTTGAAATAGCTCGAGGCCATTAATGGTACGAATCATCGTCGACTTTCCCGAGCCAGACGGTCCGCAGATGACCACTACCTCGCCGCGACTGACAGACAGGCTGCATTCGGCAAGGACCTTCGTGCTGCCATACCACTTCGAAACACTATTGAGTTCGATCATTTCAACTAGCCATCAATATGACAACACTTTCTGCCGGCTCTTAAAAATCGAGACTGCACCGACTCCCAGCGAGCAAATCGCAAGATAAACGACTGCAACAAATAAGTACATCTCGACCAGGCACCCATCTCGCTGCGCAATTTTTGTTGCAGCGCCCAGAAAGTCATTCAGACTGATGACATAGACCAGCGAGGTGTCTTTTACCAAGGCGATCGTCTGATTGATTAACGACGGTGTCATGTTTCTAAATGCCTGGGGCAAGACAACGAGCCGCAGCGCCTGAGAACGTGACATGCCCATTGCCAACGCCGCCTGCATTTGCCCGCGTCGAACGCTACCAATCCCGGCTCTCACGATTTCGCAATAATAGGCAGACTCTGCGAGGACAAACGCCATCAATGCCGAAAAGACGGCACTCACGGAAAGATTCGGATCGCCCGTGACGACGCGCGCAATAGGTGGCGCAAGAAAATAGAACCAGAAAATAGTCAGAATGAGAGGAATCGAGCGGAAAAGGTTGACGTAAGCCTCGACGACCCGCCGTAATGTATGTCCACCGTATGTCTTTCCGATGGCCAGTAGAGTGCCGATGACTACGCCGAGCACCATTGCGACCACAGTCATGAGAAGCGTGGTGTACATTCCATCAACCAACACTGGCCACGCACGGGCAATGGAATTCCAGTCGAATGAATAGTTCACGCTACTACCCCCAACGCGACGGACTTATCGGATCGCCGCTCTAGCCAGTTCATCAAGTGGACGACCAGGTATGCGAGTCCCATGTATATGAGGGTCGCCGCAGCAAAAGCTTCGAAAGGCTGTGCGCTGAATTCGCTGATTTGTCTAGTCTGTCCGGTCAATTCCATCAGTCCAATCGTCAGAGCGACCGCGGAATTCTTGATGACGTTCATAAAATCGGATGTCAGCGGGGGTATCACAATACGGAAGGCTTGAGGAAGAATGACATAGCGGTATACCGCGACGGACCTCATTCCAAGGGCTTTTGCGGCCTTCGCTTGGCCACTAGGAATGGATTCGATACCACTGCGGATCACCTCGGCTGCCTTTGCGGCCGTGTATAGCGTCAAGCAAACAAGGATCGTGAGAAACTGATTCGTCGTCGGATCAAGGTTCTTGATCGCTTCGCCCCATTTTTCTGGCAGAAGCTCCGGAATAACAAAGTAAAAAATAAATAACTGAACAAGAAGCGGTGTGTTTCTAAAGACGTGTACGTAAATTAATGATAGAAGACGTATGGATTTGTTGGGAACGGTGCGTGCGATGCCAGCCAATGTTCCCAAGCCGAGAGCTATAACCCAGGAAGATAGCGAGAGTAGCACTGTCCACCCTAAACCAACGAGTAACATATGGCCGTATGTGCCCTCACCAGTGACAGACGGATGGAAGAATATCGATAAATCCCAATTGTAGTTCATGACTAATTACCAATTCAGAGGGCCTTGTCATTGGGGTGGCGGAACAGTTCGCGCAAATCGTCGTTAAGAGGGAACCCGACGGTCATACCACCTTTGACGGAAATTTTATTCTGGAAGTATTTCTCAAAATTTCCTTCCATCTCTCCGCTCTTTGACATCTTCGTAATGACGTCGTCCACGAGGTTCTTGAACTGTGTGTCATCCTTGCGGAGCATGCATGCATAGGCTTCCCGGATCGCGGGTGTCCCGACAACTGCCCATTTTTTTGGTTCCCGTGAGCCCGCGACAACCGAATGGCTGATGATGTCGTCTTGCACAACGGCTTTTACCCGACCGCTCTCGAGGACGAGAAACGTTTCATTTATGTCCTTGGTAAGAACAATGTTAGCGTTCCACTTATGCTGTTCGTTCAACTGGCGGACGATGCGGTCTCCGGTGGTGCCGGCACTTACGGCGAGGGTCTTGCCTGCTACGTCATTCCAGTCGTTGATGCCGGAATCCTTCTTAACTAGCAATCGAAGGCCAATGATGAAAAAATTATTGGAGAAGGATACTTGCCTCTGTCGTTCTAGATTATTAGTGGTTGAGCTGCATTCCAGATCCACCGTTTGATTAGCGACCAGGGGGATTCGCGTTTGCGGCGTAACCTCCATAGTTTTAACCTGGAGATTAGGAAGATTCAGTTCTTTTTTTACACGTTCGACGACGCGCTGTTCGATATCCCACGAAAAGCCCGTTTGCTTGTTGTTGTCGTCCAGATAGTTAAATGGAATCGACGCAGCGCGCGTGCCAATGGTAATCGTGCCCGTATCGCGGATTTTTGCGAGTGTGCCGGTGGGTTGTGCCATTGTTGGTGCGGCCAAAAGCACGGTGACGGCTGAAACGAACATTGCAGTGATTTGTTTCGACATTTTTTGTCTCCAGTACCATTTGATGGTGGGGTAATTCCGTTGGCCGGGTCCCGCGTGAGCATCCAGGGTGTCGGGTTGATGCATGCTCAACCGGCCACCTACAGCGCAACCGCGGGTGAGGGCAATTTTGTCGGTCGGGGCCCGCGGCAGTAGCATCCCTTAGTTATCGGATGGTAAAGTTTCGTTATAGGTTTTGCTTCCACCACGCGATTGCCCCCACCATGCGCGTCACTGAGATTGAAACGTTCCGAGCAATTCTCCAAGCGGGATCTGCCCGCAAGGCGGCGAGTCTGCTGGGTCTGTCACAGCCGGCGGTCAGCAAAGCCATCAAGCGGCTCGAAGCCGAAGCCGGATTTGCGCTTTTTCAGCGGCTGAGGGGACGATTGCAGCCGACGCCGGAGGCCCTCGCACTAGTGCCAGATGTCGACCGGATGTATGTGGGTCTCAGCGCGATCGAGCACCGCATCAAAACGCTACGGGAGTTCGGGGTTGGCGCTCTCCAGATTGCGTGTAATCCGGCCTTCGGCTCAGGCCTCGTGCCACGCGCTCTGGGACGAATGAGGGAAGGAAAGTCTACGGGCCAATGGCCGAACGTATCGTTGCAAATTCTCAGTTCCCGCGACGTGCGTGAGCGGGTCGCCGCTGGGCAGTTTGACGTCGGTTTTTTTGCGGATGAAGTGACCACTGAGGGCCTCGAGTGCACGGTGTTCGCGGAACAGGCGGGTGTCGTCGTTATGCCGGAGGCTCATCCGCTGGCCCGGCACCGAGTGATTACGCCTCAACAGCTTGCAGAAGTTCCTTTCCTCGCGATGAATCCCGAAGATTCCTCGCGCAGGCGACTTGAGGAGAAACTCACAGAACATGGCGTTCGATTGAACATTGCCGTTCATGCGCCATACGCGTTCAATGTTTGTGAGTTGACACTCGCGGGCCTGGGCATCGGAGTGGTAAATCCCATTACGGCCCTCGAATACAGTAAGAGGGGGCTGGCGTTTCGCAAACTCTCAGTCGACGCGATGGTTATTTGCATCCAGGCCGTTCCCGCTGGTCGCTTGCTATCGACAACCGCACGGGAGTTTTTGGCAGCACTCCGGACGCAGCTTTCGGACGAGGAAAAGGCCGTCCAAGCGTACTTGAAGAACATCTAATAGGCGGGGGGTGTCGGTTTCGGGTTGCGCATGATGAACGTCGCAGCGGTGGGCAGACAGGGAAGCCGCGACGCGGGTCGACTTCCGGGCATTCGGCGAAGGGAATCGGCGGCATAGAGACGCCATCGACCGTTATCCCTTCCATCTGCGCCGCTCAACGCGGCAGGTCAAGCGACGGATAATGGCCGGCTGCCGCCCGCAGGAGTAATAGCCGTCGTCCGTGTACTGCATGGTACATTCTGGCCTCTCTAGCCTTTTCCCGATATCGAAGCGAAGGATGCCAAGAACCAAAGCCTCGCCGACTGACCGCTCGACCAGCGAGCAGGCACTTCAATTGCTGGATGCGGCAACTGCCCACGTCCTCGAGAACGGCCTTGGCGATCTGTCGTTGCGAAGCGTGGCGGATGCCCTGGGTACCAGCCACCGGATGCTCATCTACTACTTTGGCTCTGCCGACGGCTTTTGGCAGGCGTTGCTATTCCGTGTGCGACATGCCGAACAGCAAGCGCGCGAAATGCTGCATGTCGAAGGGTTGGACGCAGAGGCGACCATGGTTGCAGCATGGGACCGCTATTCGGCGTCGAACTACCTGCCGATTATGCAGTTGCTGTTCGAGATCTACGGCAGAGCCATCCGGGATCGCGAGCGCTTCAGCGGCTTCCTTGATGATGTCATCGGCAGTTGGACTGCCGTCATTGCCGAGCGATTGCAGCATGCTATGGACATCGGCGCGGACGAGGCGCGACTCTTTGCACGTGTCGAAGTCGCGACAATTCGCGGCTTGCTGCTCGACCTGATCACGACCGGCGATCGCGAGGGAACAACGGCTGCGCTCAAATATTTCGCGAGCAAGATGAGCGCACCCCGCAGGCCGCAGCAGAAAAAATAGCCCGCAGGCGGCCATGCCGCCGAGAACGCCATCGTCATCATCGAGGCGCCGGCTGCTTGCCGGCGGATAGTCCTCGGAACACCCCTCCATCAAGCGTAGCGCCGCCGCTCTGGTTGCGCTTCTCATCACCTTTCCCGCGCCGCGCTGCTTCCGCGCTTTCGCGTAAACCCCAATTTCGCCGTAGCGTGTACCACATGGTACATTCATCACGATCGTCGCTTTGGGTGCCGACGAAAAGATGAATCAGGTGGGATATGAACGTGCAACGAATTTGGGGATGGACTGCAGCGGCGGTGGCTTCGCTGGCGCTGTCGGCTACGGCCTGCGCGCAGGGCTTCCCAGCGAAACCAATCCGGCTGGTGGTGCCGCAGGCGGGCGGGACAGGCAACGACGTACTGGCCCGGGCATTGGCCGAGAAGCTCGGGCAGGCGTGGAAGCAGCCCGTTGTCGTCGAGAACAAGCCTGGTGCCAATGGCACGCTGGCTATCTCGTACGTGCTGGGGCAGCCGGCCGACGGCTACACGCTGTTCTTTGCCGGCGTTTCCAACCTGAGCTTCAATCCGTTCCTCTATCCGAAGCTGCCGTACTCGCCGACCAAGGATCTGACCGGCGTGGCCATGCTTGCCAACTCGCCGTTCGTCTTTGTCGCCTCGCCATCACTGCAGGTACAGACGTTCCAGGAATTTGTGCGCATGGCCAAGGCGCGTCCGGGAGAGATCAGCTTCGCGTCGGGTGGCATCGGCAACTCCACGCACCTGGCGATGGAACTGGTTGCGGAGCGCACCGGAATCCAGATGCAGCACGTGCCGTTCAACGGGACCGGAGGATCGACCAGTCTGATGAACGGGCAAACGCCCGTGATGATGAACGTGGTGGCCGGTGTGCAGCCATTCATCGCCGGCAAGAAACTGCTGCCACTGGCAGTGACCGGTGAAAAGCGGCTGGCTGCGCTGCCGACGGTGCCGACCTTCAAGGAGCTGGGCTACGACGTGGAGGTGCCAGGCTGGTACGCGATCGTGGCGCGGACCGGCACGCCGCCAGATGTGATCCAGAAGATCAACACGGATATCAACCACGTTCTGGACGATCCGCAATTCAAGGAGAAGCTGGGCTTCCAGTTTCTCGACGCCATCAAGGGGCCGCCCTCGGAAGTCGGCCACTATATGAAGCGCGACGCCGACGCGTGGAGGCCAATCATTCGCCGCCTCAACATCTCTCTCTAGGTCACGCCATGCCTCATCTCACGAAAGCTGTACACGAATCCCGCCTGTCGGCGATGCAGCGCCTGATGGATCGCCTGCGCGTTGATGCCCTGGTTTTCGGCATGCCTGACTTCTTCCAGTACGCCACGAACTTCCAGCTTGATGTGTGGCCCTGGGAGCGGCCTGTGTTTGTTGTCGTGCCGCGCAATGGCGAGACGTTTGCCGTGATGAACGAGCTCTCCACCAACCACATGCGGTTCGCGGCAAAGAAGGGCACGGTATGGCTCTCGGATGTGACTTACTACGCCGAGCATCCACGCGTGGCCAACCGTCTTGCGCTGCCATCGCAACTGCCGGAGGTGGTCGCTGCGTTGCTGAGCCAGAAGGGACTGGGCATGTCACGCATCGCCGTGGACGTCAATCATCCGATACTTGCCGGGGCACAGCGCCATCTTCCTGAGTTGACATTGCGCCCGGCCCTTGCCGAAATGCGGAGCCTGCGGTGGGTCAAGCACGACGAGGAACTGCAGAACATGCGCGCCTTGGCCGGCCTTACCGACTGGGTGCAGGACAGGTACAGGGAGAACATCCGTCCCGGCCGTCTGGTTCAGGAGCTGGATCACGCCATGGCGGCGCTCATGGTCGAAGAAGCGGCCACGCGATTTCCCGGCGAGGATTTCGAAATTCTGAAGTGCTGGACCCTGACTGGCGCGGCGTCGGCATCCCCGCATGGCGACGGTGCATCCTGCGGGGCACGCATTGCCAAGGGCGACACGATCGTCAATCTTGTGTTGCCCAGGCTGAATGGGCTCTATGTCGAAAACGAACGCACCTGGTTCTGTGGTCAGCCATCCGACGAGCAGGCGAAGTTCTACCGCGTGGCAGCACAGGCGACGGATGCCGCTGTCGCTGCTGCTGTGGTCGGCCGGCGCGTCTGCGATATGGACGCCGCCGCTCAGGCCGTGATCGAAGCAGCGGGGTGTGGTGAATTCATTTTCCACAGAACGGGCCATGCGGTCGGCCTGATGCTGCACGAGTATCCGGAGGACATGGCATTCAATACCCGTGCCCTGCTGGCAGGAGAAGTCTATTCGTCCGAGCCAGGGTTGTACGTGTATGGCCTCGGCGGCTTCAGGCTCGATGACACGGTCATTGTTGGCGAAGAGCCTGAGGTTATCGTCCGGACACCGAAGACGTTGTCGTATGCCACGGTCGCGTAAGTTTCAGAATTGGCTGTGATCTAGCAAGCGAAATTTGACGCCGGGATCGGCGGTTGTCAACCCGCTGCCGCCGTTCCACCTTTGGTACGCCGAGCGTCGGTTTACGGAGCGCTACGGCCACTCACTCGCTTTGTCGCGGGCGCATCGTCGGCCGTTGCCGACTTTCGGTGCGGCTGCCTCAAACGTCTGCAACCGTGAGAGTGTCGAATCTTATTCATAACAAATCCGCCATCTGGTAATGCCCGATGTCATGGACAGTGTGGGACGATTACGCGCGGGAAATATCACGTCGATGTGCCCGCGTACCCCCTCGCTACACGGGCCGCCGAGCGACACAGCTCCTATTGACTTCCATTATCGAACTGCACCCGACTAGGGCGAGCGTCCGGTCGATTTCTTCTTTGATCATTGCGACGACGTCAGATACACCAGTCTCGCCTTTCGCGGAGAGCCCGTACAAGGTGGCGCGTCCGAGCATTACGGCCTTGGCACCCAATGCGACCGCCTTTACCACATCGCCCCCTCTTCGAATGCCACTGTCCAGAATGAGGTTGGTGGTCGGAGTCCGATCAGAAATGCTCGGCAACGAGTCAATCGGTGCAGGAAGCTCTGCAAGCTGTCGTCCGCCATGATTTGAGACTATGATACCGTCGACGCCGATTTCCACGCATCGTTCGGCATCCTCAGCCGTCAGGATGCCTTTGACGAGCAGTTTTCCAGGCCAGTCGTCGCGCAAGCGACGGAGGTCGTCCCAACCAAAGCTCGCGTCCATTTCCCGCCGCAGCACCGCAGCCTGCGACGCGGTATCAGACGCGTCGTCGGTCGCTAAGTTCTTCAACTGCGGCATGCCATTCGTTAGGTAGGACCAGAGCCAACGGGGATGTGAAATGCCATCGAGAGCTCCTCGTGCAGTGATCTTGAATGGCATAGCGAACCCGTTTCGCAGATCACGCTCCCGAAACCCATTCACCGCAACGTCCGTGGTTAGGATCAACGTCGAATAGTTAGCCGCTCGGGCTCGGCTGACCAAGCTGGTCGCCAGATTCCGATGTACCACGTATAACTGAAACCACAAGTCTCCGTCCGCTCCCTTTGATATCTCTTCGATGGACATATTCGACGCGGTAGAGAGTGCGAACGGAATCCCGGCCTTGCTCGCAGCGCGTGCAAGCGCAAGGTCTCCCTTGGGCCAGAACGCACTATTAAGGCCTGTCGGCGCTATCACAAGCGGCGAGGAGATTTGTCTTCCCAGAAGCTCGGTAGACTGCTCCCGCTTGCTCACATCAATAAGACGCCGGGGACGCAATTCCCATCTATCAAAGGCAGCACGATTGTGCCTGAGGCCTGACTCGTCGTCCGCTCCGCCTTCCAGATAGTCAAATACCATCCTTGGTAACCGACGCCTAGCCTCAGAACGATAGTCACCGACGGAGAAGAAACCGGGAAATGCTCTTGTCATGATTGCGTCTTGCGTGATTGAACTGAAAGCCGGAAACGCATTACGTCCGTCCTGAGGATTGCTCATGTGATTATTCCGCGGATAGCGAATCTCGACGACGTCATACTCGTGGGATCAATGACTTGGTGGAGTAGCCGAACCTAAGCCGCTGGCCATTGCTTGGATTAGAACTTGTGCCTCATCCCCAGCATCGCCCCCAGCCGCGTCCCTTTGCCGAACGTGTTACCGCTGTTATTGAAGGTAGGCGAGCTGTTCAATGCGATCCACGTCCCTTTCAGATTGGTGTAGTCGACCTCCACATATACGTCCGTGCGCCTAGAGAACGCGTAGTTCAGCATGCCCGCCGTTCCTGATGCGTTCAAGAGTGAGACGGCTGATGCCAGGCAATTACCCGCGCCTCGACGAGGCGCATGAGCGACAGCAGCGTCTCGGTTGTGGGCAGCTTCATGTTTAAGCTCTCGGCCGTGGCGACCGCTGCTCCATTGATCGCTTCGATCTCGGTGCGGCGTCCGGCCTGAACGTCCTGCAACATCGATGGCTTGTGCCCCTTGTGCTCGGCAATGGCGCCTGCGACATTGGCTTTGCACTTGACTGGATTCACTTCGATACCGAGCCTCTGTGCGACCGACAGGACTTCAACGACGATTTGCTCTGCGAGCCGGCTACCTTCAGGCGTAGTGCCGAGTTGATCGACTGTGCACCCAGTTACGGCGCAGATGCTGTTAAGCGCGGCGTTGAACGCAACCTTCTCCCAAATCGCAGCCCATACGGTAGCATCCGAACTGCATTGGAGACCGGCGGCCGAAAGCGTCTCGGAGACTGCGGAGACGATCGGTCTGACGTTGCCGTCAGCGGTCATGAGTCTAACGATACCTTTGCCGTGCGAGTGCACGTGGCCAGGCGCGACCATGTCGGCCGGCCAGGTGGTGACGCCGATGAGGATGCGCTCTGTCGAGGCGAACTCGCTGATCTTCTCGACGTTGCCTAGCCCGTTCTGCAGGGAAAGCACATGAACTTCCGGACCCATCAGGTGCCTGACGCCTTGGAGCGCGGCGCCAGTGTGCAGGGTCTTGGTAAAGATCACCAGCAATTCGGGTAGCTCCCGAGCTTCCTCAGGTCGGCAGATTTTCAGCGTCTTCACACGCCGATCCCCGTTGTCCGTGACCAATCGCAAGCCATCCGATCGGATGGCGCCGATGTGTGCATCGTTGATGTCGATCAGAGTGACATCATTGCCGCACTCAGCTAGCAAGCCGCCAAACATTGAGCCCATGGCGCCAGCGCCGACGATGGTAATTTTCATGGTTGCCCTCAGATTTTCAGCTAGTGATTGCCGCCGTGGAACGCGGCGTTACCAGCCCGTCACGCTTGGGGATGTGATGCCTGACGACAAGGAGCGCGAGCATCGCAAAGACCATCGCGGTGCCAAGTAGTGCGAGATAAGCCATCGCACCACCGGCCGTAATGACAACGGCCCCTGCGAAAGCACTGAGAATCGCACCCAGTCGTCCGAAGGCCAGCGCGGACGCGGTGCCGGTCGCTCTGACGCTGGTGGGGTACATGAACGCGCACAGCGCGTACATGGTGGACTGCACTGCATTGACGAACATGCCATGCACACCGAAGCCGAAGATCAACAGATTCGTGTCCTGCCCGACATTCAGGGTCTGCATCGCGAATGCACTGGCGGCTGCTCCGGCGCAGCACAGCACCAAGGGCCAACGTGACCCGAATCGCGTTATTGCAACAGCGCAGACCAATGCGCCAATTACGCCTCCGAGGTTGTAGGCGGTCAACCCCGAGCCAGCGACGGCCATCGACAATCCTTCTGATGCCAGCATTGTCGGCAGCCAGCTAAAGGCGCTGTAGACGGCGGTAAGACACAGGAAGAACGCAGCCCAGGTTGCCAGCGTGTCGCGCGCGAGACCGTTTGAGAACAGCGCGCCAAATCCGGCCCGCTTTTCCACGACCTGTTCCGCGGCGTCGGTGTACGTTGCATTGGCAGCCATCGGATGGCCCATACGCCCTAGCAGCTTGCCCAACTCCTCCCAGCGTGCCGGATGGCGTGCAAGGAATCGAGGTGTCTCTGGCAACGTGAACAGAAGAATGGTAGCCAGCGCAATTGGAAAGGTTCCACCGATAAAGAACAGTCCACGCCAGCCGAATGTCGGCAGGATTTCACCGGCAAAGAGGCCCGCCAGCATGCCGCCGAGCGGTACGCAGACGATCGTGGCCGTGACGGCGAGTGTCCTGCGACGAGCCGGCGTGAACTCAGCCGTAACCGTGGTCGAACTCGGCAGTGCGCCACCTATGCCCAGGCCGGCGACAAACCTCAGCGCAGCCACCGTCAGGACATCGGGCGCGAGGCCAATGGCGCAGGTCGCTGCGCCGAAGACAAAGACGCTGGAGATAACCGCCATCCGACGGCCGAATCGGTCCGCGAACAGGCCTGCACAGGCGCTGCCGATTCCCATGCCAATGAGGCCAGCGGCGACCGCTGGGGCGAAGGCGCTTCGCGTGATGTTCCACTCCTTGATCATCAATGGAATCGCGAAGCCGATGAGTTGGCCGTCAAAGCCGTCCATCACAATGGACAGGGCCGCCAGGAAGACCACAAACTTTTGCATGGTCGTATAGGCGCCGTCGTCGAGCAGGCGACCGATATCGGCATTGCCCCTGAAGGGAACCGCTTGGGAGCTCATGCGCATACTCCCAGGTTGCAGGTCGTGGGCAGCATGCGCTGGCATTGGTTGCGCGCTCGAAATGCTTGCGCGCCAACGGCTGACGGGGTTCGATCGATCATGTCTTGTCTCCTGATTGAGCGCTCTGGCGTCTGCGCGCCCTGGTAGTAGCAGTAGCAGGGTCCAACCTATACGCCTGCCGGAAAACTGCTTTATTGAGAAAACGGCATTCCTCACCACATAGCTTTCTGACAGCCATCGCCTCTTTCCGGGCGGTCTGACGGACTGAGTCTCAGTCGTCCAGCGCGTCGAATGGCAAGCCGACATAGTTCTCGGCCAGCGCTGTCGAAGCAGCGCGCGAGCCCGTTACGTAGTCGAGTTCGGCGACCTGCACCTTGTGCTGGAACTCGTCCGCGTTGGGGAAGCGATGCAGCATCGAGGTCATCCACCACGAGAAGCGTTGCGCCTTCCAGATGCGCCGCAGTGCGGTTTCGCTGTAGCGCTCGAGCCCCAATTGACGAAATCGCACGCTCGGCGAGGTCGAGTCGAGGTCGTGGACGCTGACATCGGTCACTTCGAGCCGAATGTCGCCACCCGTCGCTAGGCGCGCTTCCACCAAGTCCTTGATCACCTCGTGCTGTGCATAGACCATTACAGCCTTGCCACCAGTGAGTTCTGGAAAATCGATGCGGCGGTCAATCCCGTCGAAGCGCAGGATCGTTCCTTCGTGCCGATAGCCCTCGCGCCCCATACGCGCGCCAACGCCAATCTCGTTCATGAGATCAACCGTCCCCTGCTCGAGCACGCCGGCGCGGATCGTGGCTTCGATGGCTTCGCGGCTGCGGGTTTCGAGGACAATCGACTCGATGCCTTGCAGGTGCAGGATTTGGGACAGCAGAAGCCCGGCCGGACCGGCACCGATGATGGCAACTTGAGTTTTCATTCCGGTGTTTCTCTCAGAAGGGGTAGTGACGCTGGGTCGTTTGAACGGTCACCCACCGCAGATCGGTGAAGGCTTCGACACCAGCTTTCCCGCCGAAATGGCCAATGCCACTGCCTTTGACGCCGCCAAATGGCATCTGCGCTTCGTCGTGCACCGTGGGTCCGTTCACGTGGCAAATGCCTGACTCGATGCGTCCCGCTACCTGGATGGCGCGGGCCACATCACGGCCGAAGACCGCGGCGGCGAGGCCGTACTCATTATCGTTAGCGCAAGCGATTGCCTCTTCGACGCCACTGACACGCACGATGCCCTTCACGGGGCCGAAAGCTTCCTCGCGGAAGATGCGCATGTCCGGCGTTACGTGGTCGAGCAGGGTCGCGGGCATCAGCGTGTCGTTCGCCTTGCCACCCGCTACGAGCTTCGCGCCTTTCAAAAGCGCATCATCGATCAGTTCGTTGCAGCGCTTTGCCGTGCTCATGTCCACGACTGAGCCGAGGACCACCGGGCCAAGACACGGATCACCGAGCGGAAGACTCGATGCACGTGCGCTCAACTTGGCAACGAACTCATCGGCGATGGCCGAATCGACGACGATCCGCTCGGTCGACATGCAGATCTGTCCCGAATTGGCGAACGCACCGAACACGGCCGCGTTGACGGCGGCATCGACATCGGCGTCGTCGAGGACAACGAGCGGCGCTTTGCCGCCGAGTTCGAGAACCACGGGCTTCAGGTACTTCGCGCAGGTCGCAGCAATGAGCTTGCCCACGTGGGTGGACCCGGTGAAGTTGACCCGCCGCACAGCCGGGTGCGAAATCATGGCTTCGACGACAGCAGCCGCGTCGGCCGGCGCATTGGTGACAAAGTTCACCACGCCCTTGGGCAGCCCGGCCTCTTGCAGCGCCTCGATGATGAGGCCGTGTGTCGCCGGACAGATCTCGCTGCCCTTGAGCACCACCGTATTGCCACAAGCCAGTGGCGTCGCGATGGCCCGTACAGCCAGGATCACGGGCGCGTTCCAGGGGGCGATGCCCAGAACGACCCCCGCAGGCTGTCGCACGCCCATGGCGAGGTTGCCCGGCACGTCGGAAGGAATAATCTCGCCGCCGATCTGTGTAGTCAGCGATGCGGCCTCTAGAAGCATGCTGGCCGCAAGGTGAACGTTGAAGCCTGCCCAGATCGCCGATGCGCCGGTTTCGGACGCCACGGCAGCCGCGAAGGCCTCGGCTTTCGCTTCGACGGCTTGTGCGGCCTTCGTCAGCATCGTTCTGCGCTCGGTTGGCCCGGTGCGCGACCATGTCTTGAAGGCCGCAGCGGCAGCGTCGACGGCCATGACCGCGTCTTCTTCGGTGGCCGCAGGCGCGACCGTCGCAACGCTGCCGTCAAGCGGATTGCGTCGCTCGAAGGTGGCGCCATTGCGGGCCTGGACTTGCTCGCCGTTGATCAACATCGAAATCTTCATTGGTTTGTCTCCGGAAGGGTCTTGTATGGAAGCGGGAGCGGGCGGTGCGTTCAGGCGACCTGAACCTCCACGACGTGTGGCGTCTTGCCGGCCAAGGCAAGGTCGAGCACTGCCCGCAAATCGCCGGAATTGCTGACGAGCGTGGCAGCGCATCCCATGCCCTTTGCCAGCGACACGAAATCGATGTCGGGCAGTTCTGTTCCCTGAACGACATCGGTTGCAGCGAACCCGAACACGGGCGCGAAATCCTGTAGCGCAGCGTACCGACGGTTGTTCAGGATCACGAAAGTGATCGGCAGCTTGAGTTGAGCTGCCGTCCACAGCGCCTGTATCGAGTACATGCTGGAACCGTCGCCCATCAGGCAGATGACGCGGCTGCCCGGTTTGCCGAGCGCCACGCCCACCGCTGCCGGCATGCCATAGCCGAGACCGCCGCTGTCCATCGTGAAGAAGGTTTCGCTGCGGGTGATGGGTAGATAGGCTTGCATCACCGGGCGCGCGCTCGGTGCTTCCTCGACCACGATGTCTTCGGGCGCTTTCACCTCCGCTAACGTCTGAAGGACATAGGCAACTGACATCAAAGGCGAAGGCTCTGCCCGTGGCGCCTTGATCCTGGCCGGCGGCACGGTCCGAACCTGGGGCGCCGGGCGGGCCAGCAGATCAAGTACGCCCAGGCGGATGCTGCCGACAGCCGACATTCCGACCGGCGTCCAAGCCGCGGTATCCGGGTCCTCGGTTAGCTGGCACAACGTAGTACCGCTTGGGATGTGTGGTCCCGCGCCTTCGACGTGATACGCGAACGCGGGCGCGCCAATGGCCAGGACCAGGTCATGGTCACCGAGCAGTTTGACGATCCGCTCACGCATTGCGGGCAGGAAGCCAGCGAACAACCGATGATCCTCGGGGAAACTGCACCGGCCCGACATCGGCGCCGCCCACACGCGGGCGTTGTGCGCCTCTGCCAGAGCAACGACCTCGTTCCACGCGTTGTCCCGATCGATCGCGGCACCGACGACGATCGCCGGTCTATGACTTGCATCTAGCGCGTCGCCTATTTGTGCCAGAACGGCAGGCTGCGGGCGAAGCTCCGTACTCACAACCCTTGCCGGCACCAACTCTGCTGGCTGGTCCCAGTCGTCTACCGGCACCGACACGAGAACGGGGCCACGGGGCGGCATCATCGCGATGTAGTACGCCCGCGCGATGGCCTGCGGCACGTCTTGAGCCCGCGCTGGCTCGATGCTCCATTTCACATAGGGCCTGGGGAGTTCAGTGGCTTGGGTGGAAGACAGGAATGGGTCGAAAGGGAGGATCGAACGCGCCTGCTGGCCTGCCGTGATGACCAGCGGCGTGCGGTTTTTGTGAGCGGTAAAGATGTTGCCCATCGCATTGCCCACGCCTGCTGCCGAATGCAAGTTCACGAAGGAAGCGTTTCGCGTTGCCTGGGCGTAGCCATCCGCCATGCCGACCACGGTAGCCTCCTGCAAACCGAGGACGTAGCGGAAGTCGTTTGGGAAATCGCGAAACATTGGCAGCTCAGTCGAACCGGGGTTCGCGAACACGGATGTCATGCCGAAACGACGCATGAGGTCGACGACGGCGTGGCGGACGGTGACGGTGCCGGGTTGCTTGGCTGCTTCGACGACGGCGAGGGGTACGGGTCCGGTCATTTCGCGCTTTCCTTCTGTTGTGCGCTGGACGAGTCGCAGCGCTTATCTCGATGGCGCAAGTGTGGAAGTTCATCGCCCTCCTGAAAATTGCTTTTTTGAGAGAAAGTCATTACCGTTAGGCATGACTTTCGATCTCCAATATCTTGTCGCCTTCAACGCCATCGTTTCATCTGGAAGCCTTGGTCGCGCGGCAGACGGCTTGAACGTGACGCAACCGGCGCTGAGCCGCACGATTCGCCGGCTGGAGGAGCAGGTTGGCGCACCTCTGTTCGAGCGTCACTCAAAGGGTATGCAGTTGACGGATGTGGGCAGGGCGTTGCAGCCCCATGCGCTCCTTTTGCAACGCGAGTCCGAGCATGCGAATGAACACATCAAGGCGATGCTGGGCTTGGCAAAAGGAACGATCCGCGTCGGCGCAGTCGGCAGCATCGCCTGCCTGTTGCTTCCATTGGCAATCGGCAGCACATGCAATAAGTGGCCAAATCTTCAGGTCCAGATCATCGAAGGAGTCTGGGATCGCCTTGCTGATGCGCTTGTCTCGCACGAAATCGATCTGGCGCTGGGGGTCGAGGTTGAGGACACTGACGAAATCGTCGCTGTCAAGGATTGCCGTTGGGAGGACACCAGCTACGTGGTTGCTGGTCGGCGCCATCCTTTGCGAAAAAAACCAAATCTGGAGCTCGCTGATACGCTGCAAGAGCGTTGGGCCATGCTTCCGAAAGGAACAGCGCCTTTCGAGCACATGAAGAAAGTTTTTTCGCGACAGAACCTGGACTTGCCCAATGTCGTCGTCGAAACACGCTCCGTCACTGCGCTCAAGAGCTTGATTGGCCGTTCAGGTTTCCTCGGCTGGATGCCCGAGCCCATGTACGACGCCGAGCGGAAGGCGGGGCTTATCGACGCACTGGAGATACCAGGCGCCAG
The DNA here is from genome assembly GCF_057798895.1 of Cupriavidus sp. 22TCCZM04-2. Lineage (NCBI taxonomy): Bacteria > Pseudomonadati > Pseudomonadota > Betaproteobacteria > Burkholderiales > Burkholderiaceae > Cupriavidus > Cupriavidus sp. 22TCCZM04-2. The sequence continues at coordinate 55,397 of NZ_JBYOJS010000016.1, read as the reverse complement.
CGACAAGAGAGTTCTGACTGCGTTCCGTCGAAGGGCCGGCATGCTGCCCGGTCCTTCCATCAAGCTTCTCGAGGAATTACGCGCTCTAACGGCGCAACTACCGTGATTGTCGTGACGTTGGTTCAGCGGATCTTCGGGAACCGTGGTGGCTCGCTCGGCACGCACACTGCTTGCAAGTGCGGAGCCGACCCTCGAGAGTCCTCCCCGCGGTACGTGCGAAGGACGCTTCATGGCCGGGTGCGGCCCGACGCCAAGCACAACCGAGCGCTCCTCCTGGACCGGTCCGAGTAGGGCAGAAGGCGACCCACTGCAGCCGTTCGTCCAAGCGCGGCGCCGGCGTCAGCACCGAAGTGCAGCGGTCATCCAGCCCTCTGATGCTTAGAGCAGAGCCGCGGCTCGAATGACCGTGCCATGATGATGGCGAGTGGTGGAACCTGGCCGATTTTGAGCCGGCCGAGAGGGCAGGGCGCCTGTTGGCGCTACCCGACCCGTCTCAGCCATTGACCTTGGCTCGGTCAGACGGCCCGCATTGGCCCACGACGTTCGTCGGCGAGCGTGCCCGGGCTGTCCAGAGTGGGTGGCTTCGGTAAGTCACGGTCAACCATACGTAGCTTGACACCATTCTCCGCGTCCAGGCTGGGAACAAGCCACCATCCGCACGCGTCGACCGTCCATGCTTGTCCTGTCACGAAAGACGACTTCCAGGACGCGAGGCAGGCCACAAGGCTTGCTGCCTCCTCGGGCTGTCCGGTGCGCCCCACGGGATGGCGTACCGACTTGGACGTCGATTTTAATGAGAGAGCCCTGCAGGCCCCCGAAAACTCGCGCCGGGCGCATTGCGTTGATCCGCAGCCCTTTGCCTGACGCCCGCGGCAATGGGGCCGGTGTGTCCGACAAAGCATAGTCTCACAGAGACTACCCCGCGAGCGAAGTGCCGTGCACTCGTATTTCTTCCATCTGACCTTTATATTTTTTACATCAGACCCTAGTATCACTTAATTGAGTCTGCCAGCGGGTGCGGTGCACCAATTTGGCACGATCGTCCAACAGCGCTGAGTGGTCTTTTCGGCATTCCAGAACGGCTTGCCGGCTTCACGACACATTCCCTGACCTATACAAAAGGGCCGCCGTGGAAAACATCGTCATCATCGGTTCTGGCGGACACGCAAAATCCGTCATTGATGTAGTGGAAAGGCAGGGTAAATATCGCATTGTCGGATTGGTAGACGCTATACCGCGCCACGTTTTGGGCTATCCGGTGGTTTGCGACGAGGCCGGCCTCGGCCGAATGGTAAAGGAACTACGGATTCAAGGCGCCTTGATTGCTATCGGTGACAACAGCGTTCGCGCCCTCGTTTCGGAGACACTTAAGGCGTTGTGCCCTACGCTTCAGTTTGCGACGGCAATCCATCCCGCAAGCAGTATCGGCAGGAATACCGTGATTGGCCCCGGCACGGTGGTAATGGCTGGTGCAGTGATCAATGCGTGCTCACGTATTGGCCGACATTGCATCATCAACACTCACGCATGTGTCGACCACGACTGTGAACTTGCCGACTGTGTCAGTCTCGGGCCAGGAGTAGTCATCGGGGGGGAATGCAAGATCGGGCCTTATGTTGCCATTGGCTTGGGCACAAATCTGACTCACCGAATCAAAATTGGCGGCGACACCGTAATCGGTGCGGGTGCCTTGGTTAACAAGGACATTACAGAGTTCGCCGTCGCTTATGGAGTCCCGGCCAAGATTGTCCGTATGCGCAAACATGGAGAGCGGTATCTTTGAGATTCGTACTCAATGTCCGCGATATACGCAAGCCGATGGCATTGAGCTGCCGGACGTCTAATGCGAAAACGGATCATGCCTTGCGGATCAGGAAGAGAGCGCTCCGACTGGGACAACTTCTTGATTGGACATCATGACGTTGACTGACGGACGGTGTAAACAATTGGGCCGCAAACAGTTCAATCCACGTCCGGGGGGGACGGCGAGGGGCATTGGATGCCTCAGATCCACCATCGTTTTCCGCCTGCCGGCAACGTAGTGATCACGCCCCGGTCGACAGAATTATCTTGCCCACGCTTTGGTTCGACTCCATGCGCCGGTGCGCATCGGCGGCCCGGGCCAGCGGGTACACGCTGTCTACCACCGGCACCAGTCCGCTCTCGGTAAAGCCCGGCAGCCAGCGCTGCGCGAAGCGCGCCACCATCTGCCGCTTGACTTCCGGCGTACGCGATTTCATCACCGTGCCGATGATCTGGAGATGGCCGTAAAGCAATCGCTCCAGCGGCAGATTGGCACCCTCTGCGCCGCCAAGCAGGCCGACCTGCACCAGCCGGCCGCCATTGGCCAGCGACAGCACGTTTCGCTCCAGGTAGGAACCGCCGACGAAATCAACGATCACGTCCACGCCCTTGCCATCGGTTTCGCGCTTCACCACCTCGCCGAAATCCTCCGCCTTGTAGTCGATCAGCACGTCGGCGCCGAAGCCGCGAACGCGTGCCAGCTTGCCGCCATTGGCCGTGGCGAAGACCCGCGCGCCGGTGGCATGTGCCAATTGCACGGCCGCAGAACCCACGCCGCTGGCGCCCGCGTGGATCAGCACCTTGTCGCCAGGCTGCAGACGGCCCAGGTGCAGCAGCGCCTCGTGCGCCGTGACAAACACCTCGGGAATCGCGGCGGCGTGCACGTAGTCAAGCCCCTCGGGGATGCGCATGGCCTGCCGGTAGTCGATGCGCGCCACCTCGGCATAGCCGCCGCCGCCCACGATGCCCATGACGCGGTCGCCAGTCGCAAAGCCCGTCACCTCGGCGCCGGCTGCGATGACTTCGCCGGCGATTTCCAGGCCCATCACCGTGGAATCGCCAAAGCTGGCGCGCCCATAGCCGCCGCGGCGGTGGATGATGTCGGCGCGGTTCACGCCGGCGGCGTGGGTGCGCACCAGCAGGTCTTGCGGGCGCATTTCGGGCGCGGGCAGATCCTGCAGTTGCAGGACGTCGGCGTCGCCGAAGTCCAGGAAGTCGATGGCTTTCATGGGAATGTCCTTTGGATGGGCCGGAGGCCGACGGGAGCGATACGCGGCCCGGCTTCTGGGGTAGGCCCTCAATGTAGGCCAGGCCCGGTGATGCAGTCATGCTGATATATTCCCGTTCAGCAATGCATTTTTGCATCACCTCATCCGACTGCTCGGAAGGATCCGACATGAACTGGGACGACACCCGTGTATTCCTTGCCGTGCAGCGCGAGCGCACGCTGCGGCGCGCGGCCAAGGTAGTCAACCTGGACCAGGCCACCGTGGGCCGGCGTATCGCTGCGCTGGAGCACGCGCTGGGCGCGACGCTGTTCCTGCGCACTTCCGATGGATACGTGCTGACCAACGCCGGCGAGAACGCGCTCCGGTCCGCGGAGAAAATGGAGCAGTCGGCCCACGAGCTAGCCCGGCAAGCGCAGGGCGTCGATACCCGGCTGGAGGGCGAGGTGCGCGTAACCACCACCGACACGCTGGCGCTGGCGTTCCTGATCCCGGCCATCGAGCGGCTGCACGCCGAGCACCCGGACGTACGCGTGCAGCTCAACACGTCCACCCAGATGATGAACCTGGCACGACGCGAGGCCGATATCGCGGTGCGCACGATCAAGCCCGGGAACCCCGACCTGGCGGCTCGCCTGCTGGCCCGCTGGCCCGTCGGACTGTACGCGTCGAGGGCATACCTGAAGCGGCACGGCGAGCCCGCCGCCGGCACCGGCTTCGCCGGGCACGACCTCGTCATCTACCAGCCCCACACCAGCGGTAGCCGCCTTCCGACGCTGGTGGGCGAGCCGACCCACGCGGGCCGGCTCGTGTCGACGGTCAACTCCAGCCTGATGCTGCGCGCGACGATCCAGGCCGGCATTGCCATCGGCGAAGTGCCCGTGCACCTGGCCGAGCGCGACGGGTTGGTGCGGATCTGGCCCAAACGCGAGCGCGCGCAGCCCTACGAGGTGTGGCTGGTCACCCATCAGGACCTGCGCCACACCGCCCGGGTGCGGGCGATGATCGACGCCATCGTGGCAGAATTCGAGGGCAGCCGCTGAGCGAGGGCGCGGTATCGGGTATTGGCAGCAACAAGGATCTTCTCCGTCGATCAAGAGTTCGTGTCCCGAACGGCCGTCCATCGTTGTTGAGCCGTCGTTCGCTCACACCTGCAAACTCGGTAGCGCGGACAGGACGCAAACTTCCTCCCGATCTGCATCGGCCTGTCGACGCTATCCAGGCTTGGCGCCCGACCCGATGATGAGTTCGAGCTCTGCCTTGAAGCCTTCGCCGACGTCGAACTGCTTCAGGGATTCATAAACATCGTTCCAGGCCCTCAATCTCGCCGCGACATCGAGCTCCGCTACCACAGCCCGGTATGCCCCGGCGGCTTCCTGCATCAGTTGCAGAGCGTCGGACGCGCTCGGCAAGACGAGCTGCGCTCGAACACGCTGGGTTTTCACATCGCCAAGACCGCTGCCGTTCAGCAGGCGTTCCATCACGCCATCGCTTCCCAGTGCGAAGATTCCAGGCTGGCCGGGCGCGGGAGGCGACTTGCCCGCATGGCGTAGCAGGATCGCCATCGGCTGAGCCATAAAGGGATTGTTGGCCGGCGTCGTGAAGACCAGCGCCGCGAAACGCGCGCCTGGCCTGAGGGCCCGTTGGACAGCGGTCAATGCCTCGCTAGGCGATGGAAAAAGCATCAATCCCAATCGGCACATCGCTGCGTCGAACGGCGCCAATGTCTCGTCCAATTCGTCTGCTGCGCATTCCAGCGTTTCGATATTCTGAAGACCGGCTTGAGCGGCATTTCGGCGGACGTGCTCGAGCATGGTGCCCGATAAATCACAGGCGACCACTTCGCCGTCGGCACCCACTCGCATCGCTGCCTGGATGCTCTGGCTGCCGGCACCGCAAGCGAGATCGAGAACGCGCATGCCCGGCCGGATACCGGCCATATCGATGAGCGTGTCCGTGGCGCCCGAAAGACTGGTGGCGAACACATGCTCCCACTTCGCCCAGCCGGTTGCTGCCGCTTCCCACGTATTGTGAAGATTGGATTTCACTCTGCTGTCGGTCATCTGGAGACTCCCTCAGGACCCACCGCCGTCTGGACAGTAGCATTGTATTGCGCCAGCGATCGTGTGGGCCCCGTCGTGCACGCCCGTAAGTTGGCTTCCACGCAGAAGGCTTTCATTCTGCGCACTCGGGACAGAACGTGTAGTTTTTCCGGGCCAGGTAGCGCCGACGGGTATCCCTTGCGGTATCGTGGCATGCTTGTTGAGCAGGCCGCAGGTGACATATGTCCGAGAAAGTGATTACCCACAAGATGATCGAGGCGTTTCGAGCCGCCATCATGCATGGCGGGATGAGCGCCGGTGCCGATGCGCTTGGCATGTCCCAGCCTTCCATGAGCCGGGTCGTGGCGGAACTCCAGAAGCTGGTGGGCTTTCCGCTTTTTCTGAAGCACGGGCGAACGGTCAAGCCGACTGAGGAAGCCCTGGCCCTCATGACCAAGGTCCAGCAGTCCTTCCTGGGGCTGGAGGAGATCATGAGATTCTCGGACCAGTTGCGCAAGCAGAAGATGGGACGGCTCTCCATCGCAACCATACCGTCGATCGGGCACTCGATCATGCCGGAGGCGATCGAATATCTGAGCGGCAAGTATCCCGACGTCTTCATTACGCTGTCGGTGACCTCGTATGTCGAAGTCGCGCGCGCCGTACGGAACCGTCAGGCAGACATTGGCTTCACCGCGGATACGCTTTCGCTTGGGGATCTTGAGACCGTTGCAGAGTTCAGTGCGGACTGCGTTTGCATCGGGACCCGCAAATGGCTGTCGCCGAAATCTTCTGCCGTGGAATTGAAGGATCTCGTCGGGAAGCCCTTTGTCGGTCCTACCGGAACATTTCAGAAGCGGCTGGATGCCTTGTTGGCCACCACCGGCCTGCAACTCGATATCACCGTCGAAACCTCGCTCTTTCACTCCATGAGCGAACTGGTGCTGCGTGGCATGGGTGTCTCGATTGTCGATCCGCTCACCGGCGTACTGCATCGGAAGCGTGGAGGGATAGTCCTGCCGCTGAGGCCGACGCTCAGCTATACCTTCTATGCCACGGCGATGAGCGACACCCGGCTCAGCGAGCCGGCCCGAGATCTGCTTCGCTACCTGTCGACGGCGACGGAGAGGGCCAAGACCCATATCAAATCTGAATAGGTTGCACATGCGGCGGCCATGGGTTCGGCGGCGGTTTCTTCATAACATCTCCATCATGACTTTCCAAGGAGGCGGTTGTGAAGTTTTCCATGCTGAACCTCGGCCGGACTGCCCTCGGCCTGATTGCAACGTTTGCCGCGTCTACGGCCTTCAGCCAGGGCGGATACCCCAACCGGCCTGTCCGATTCATCGTCAATGCGGCCGCCGGGGGCGCCGCCGACGTGACGGCGCGAATTCTCACCACTGCGCTCAGCGAGCGCCTGGGCCAGCCCTTCATTGTTGAAAACAAGCCCGGTGGGGCAGGGGTTATCGGGCTAGACGTCATTGCGAAGGCCGAGCCTGACGGATACACAATCGGGGGCGCAAACCTCTCTACGTTCGTGGTGGCAGCGCTTGCTGCCAAGCGCCTGCCTTATCGGGCTATCCAGGATTTCACGCCCATTGCAAAGCAATGGACACAACCGAACCTCCTGGGCGTGACGCCTTCGCTTCCCGTCAACTCGGTCAACGAGCTCGTGACGTATGCGAAGGCGCATCCGGGGGAGCTGTTCTATGGCTCCACTGGTACTGGCACGTCCTTGCACGTGGTGACCGAACTCTTCCGGACAAAGGCGGGTATCCAGATCACGCACGTTCCGTACAAGAGCGCGCCTGCGGCTGAGTCCGACCTGGCCGCCGGACAGATCCAGTTGATGGTCAGCAATTTCACATCCATGGAGCCGCAGGTGCGCGCTGGCCGGATTCGCGCGCTGGCCATCACGGGCCCGACCCGCTCGCCGCTGCTGCCAAAAGTGCCAACGATCGCGGAAGCCGGATTTCCCGCCGTCGAAATGGTGACCTGGGGCGGAGTCGTCGGGCCGGCACGCATGCCCGCCGCGATTGTCCAGAAGCTGAACGCCGAGATCAACGCGATCCTGTCGGATCCCAGGATCATCAAGCAGCACGAAAGCCTGGGGGCGACCGTTGCGCCGGGTACGCCGGCCCAGTTTGCCGACCTGATCAGAGCCGACGCCTCCAAATGGGGCGCCGTCATCAAGGCCGGTCACATCAGTATCGATTGAAAGATGACGCCGCCCGGCGTTCGATGTTGCAGTGTTGTGAAGGAAGGATCGGGCGGTCGAAGGATAAACATGCGCAAGGAAGAAGTCATCGTTGTGGGCGGCGGCGTGGTGGGGGCGGCCATCGCCTTCGGCGCCGCGAAAGCCGGGGCGCCAGTCACATTGCTGGATCAGGGAGACATCGCCAATCGGGCTTCGCGCGGCAACTTTGGGCTGGTATGGGCGCAGAGCAAAGGCGATGGGTTTCCTCGCTATGCCCGCTGGTCCAGGGAAGCCATCGATTACTGGCAGCCACTCGCCAGCGAACTGCTGGAACTGACCGGGGTTGACGTCGATCTGCAGCAGTCTGGCGGCTTCTGGATCGGCTTCAGCGACAAGGAAATGCGGGCTCGCCAGACGATGCTGGAGGGCCTCAGGAACACTGGTCCAGGCGTGCCTTACCAGATGATGGACCATGCCGAGCTGAAGCGCCATCTTCCGGCGCTCGGTCCGAAAGTCGCCGGGGGCAGTTGGTGTCCGCTGGACGGCCACGTCAACCCGCTGAAGCTGCTGCACGCGCTGCACGCAGGTCTGAAGGCGGTGGGCGCACAGGTGTTTTCCAGCGTGGACGTGACCGCCGTGCGTCATCGCCCAGGCGGCGGCTTTGTTGTCACAGCGGCGGACAAGCGCACCTGGAGCGGAGATCGGGTCGTTCTCGCGGCAGGGCTTGGCAACAAGCATCTCGCACCGCAGGTCGGGCTGCACGCGCCGGTCAAGCCTAACCGGGGTCAGGTGTTGATCACCGAAAGGCTCAGGCCGTTCCTGCCCTATCCGACCAACAAGGCGCGACAAACGTCCGAAGGAACGGTGCAGCTTGGCTACTCGGTCGAAGATGTCGGCTTCGATGATGGGACGACCGTGTCCGCCATCGAATGGATTGCACGGCGTGCCGTGGAGACGTTCCCCATCCTTGCCAACGTGCGCCTGGTCCGTGCCTGGGGCGCGCTGCGCGTGATGACGCCCGACGGAAGCCCGATCTATCAGGAATCCACGTCATGCCCGGGAGCCTTCGTTGCAACCAGTCACAGCGGCGTGACGCTCGCCGGCACGCACACATACGTGGTCGGTCCGTGGGTTGCGGGCTTCGGACCTGCGCCAGACGACATCGATGCATTTGCCGGGGACCGTTACCTTGATCCGACCAGGAGTTTTAATAATGCCCACTGATCACAAGCTCGCCACGGCGCCCCTGTTTGCGCCGGCAGAGGCGGATCGCTGTTGCAGCGTCACGCTGACGTACGAAGACCAGACACTGACAGCGCCGGCGGGCACGACCGTCGCCGCAGCGTTGCTGCTGAGTGGCGTAGCCCCGTTTCGCACCACGCCAGTGACTTCGGCGCCGCGGGCGCCGTACTGCATGATGGGCGTTTGCTTCGAATGCCTGGTGGAGGTGGACGGAAAGCCCAGCCGCCAGGCTTGCCTGGCCATGGTGCGCGAGGGCATGGTCGTCAAGCGCCAGCAAGGCGCCTCGGCACTTGCCATACAGGAAGAAGGTGAAGTCGAATGAACGCTGACATGCACGATGTCATTGTCGTGGGGGCTGGCCCTGCCGGACTGTCTGCCGCGATCGAAGCGCGGCAGTGGGGACTGAGTGTTGCCGTACTGGATGAACAGCCGGCGACGGGTGGGCAGATCTATCGGAATGTCGACGGGGCAAGCCCGAAGCTGCGTGCGCTGCTCGGCGAGGACTATGCGGCTGGTGCGGCGCTGACACAGGCCTTTGCCCTCAGTGGCGCCCAGCATATCGCTGGCGCGTCCGTATGGAACGTCGGCCGGGACCGGAACATCAATTATCTGAAGGACGGTGTCAGCCACGCCGTAGAGGCGAGGTCCATCGTGCTTGCCAGCGGCGCCATGGAGCGTCCGTTCCCGGTGCCTGGCTGGACGCTGCCCGGGGTGATGGGCGCTGGCGCGGCGCAGATCCTGATCAAGAGCGCGGGTGCGTTGCCGCGAGAGCCTGCCGTCCTCGCGGGTTGTGGCCCGCTGCTGTACCTGTTGGCGGTGCAGTACCTGCGAGCGGGGATCGAGCTCAAGGCCGTCGTGCACACCACGCAACGCGCCGACTATCTGCGAGCCATTCCTCATCTGGCGAAAGCCCTGCGGGGCTGGCGGGATCTCCGCAAGGGCATGGACATGCTCAGGCTATTGCGTCGCCATAAAGTTGCTGTGTATGCGGGGGCGCAGACCATCGCCATCCAGGGGGAGCAACGTGCCGAAGCGCTGTGCTTCACGCACAGGGGCGTAGAGCGCCGCATCGACACTTCCCTGGTATTGCTCCATCAGGGTGTCGTGCCCAATACTCAGATCAGTTGGGCACTGCGAGCCAGGCACAACTGGAGCGACGCCCAGCTTTGCTGGATTCCCGATACCGACGAGTACGGTGAAATCGAAGACACGCGAATCTATATCGCGGGCGACAGCAGGGGCATTGTGGGTGCCAAGGCTTCGGCGGCACAAGGCAGGTTGGCCGCCATCTCGATTGCCTCCAGGTTCCAGCGACCTGGCATGACCGACCGGCGGCTGAAAGAGCAGCAGGTGCGTGCCGAGTTGCAGAAGCATCTGCACATCCGGCCATTCCTGGACGCGTTGTATCGCCCCAAGGACGCGCATCGCATGCCCCCGGATGACTCGGTCATTGTCTGTCGCTGTGAGGAGGTGTCGGCGGGGCGGATCAGGAAGTATATCGAAGTTGGCTGCCAGGGCCCGAATCAGACGAAAGCGTTTGGGCGCTGTGGCATGGGGCCATGTCAGGGCCGCCTGTGCGGGTTGACTGTGACCGAAATGATCGCGCAGGGGCGTGGCGTGCCGCCGCAAGAGGTAGGCTATTACCGGATCCGTCCGCCGATCAAGCCCGTCAGCTTGGGAGAGCTGGCGGGATAGTTTTAACCTGGCCGCAGCCAATTGGCCGAGGCCAACAAGTGCAATGTTTCTGTATGACGATCAACAGCCCTGAATCAGGAGTTCCTATGAGTGAAATCCGGCGAATTGCCACGGACAAAAGACGTAGCCGCGCGGTCGTGTACAACGGCATGGTGTTTGTCGGCGGGCAGACCGCTGACGACCGCAGCCAGGACATTCGCGGCCAGACCAGACAAGCCTTGGCCAAGATCGAGAAATTCCTGGCAGAAGCTGGCACTGACAAGCATCGATTGCTCACAGCCCAGATCTGGCTGAAGAACCTTGATCGGGACTTCGAAGGCATGAATGAAATCTGGGACGCGTGGACTGCTCCGAACGCCGCGTCCACGCGGGCGACCGCGCAATGCCAACTGGGTCATCCGGACATTCTGGTGGAAATCATCGTCTCAGCCGCAACGGCTGGGGTGTCAGTATCACTTCAACGATAACAACCTCGAACAACTAGTCAAACGCGCCGGAGAGCAGGGCCCCGAACCCGGTGAGCCTGTCTTGCAGCCCGAGCGTGCGCAAGCAGTGCCACAGCAACGCCTGGTTGCTGGTAATAACCGGTTTGCCACAGCGCTCTATCTCTTCAATGACAGCGCTCACCTGAATGCCAGCGCAACTTACCAGTACTGCATCGGCATCGCGGACGTCGAGTGTCTGCGCCAGTTTGGCCCAGTGCGAGGCGCGAATGGAGCCTTGTTCAATAGGGGTGGAACAGGGCGTCGCAACGTCACTGCCGACGTCGATGCCGTGCCTGGCTAGAAAGGCGATCTCCATCTCCACGACTTCGCGCGGATAGGGGGTCATTAACGCGACACGGCGTGCGCCGACCGCGCCCAAGGCTGCGAGTATGGCGTCGGTGGTGGTGACCGAGCGGATGCCCGTGGCATCGAAGATGCGCTGGTTGATTATCTGTGCCCCGACTGCCATGCTCGCCGCGGTGCAATTCATGGCGATCAGACTGACCCCGGCGGTCGCCAGCAATGCGGCGTGGGATTCGACATCGGCAACCACCGCTTTGTCGCTCTCCAACGAGGTTCGCGCGAACGGCATGCGGGTGGTGACGAACTGCACGCCGGCGGGTGCCATCAGTTGAACTTCAAAGTCGCATAGGCCGCCGGACGGGTAAAGGTGTCCGATGCGCGCTAGATATCCAAAACCAAGGCTCATGCTGATTCCTGTCAAATTCGAGGCCGGTACCGGTATCGCCCCGGCGCCGGCAAATTTATGCGAATTACTTCCTGCCCTGTGCTTGTCCGACGTGCTCTGGCGTCGGCGTGACGTACACCGCCAACGCAGCCAGTACGGCAGCAGTTGAGAACAGCACGAAGTTCCACACCGGGCTGGCGTGCAGGCCGGCGATATAGCCACCAAGTACTGGTCCTGCCATCGCGCCCAAGCGGCCGACACCGACCGCCCAGCCAGTTGCGGAAGCGCGGGCATGCGGCGCATAGTAGCTAGCGACGTAGCCGAGCAGTACCAGGGCCGTGGCGATACTGCCAAAGCCAGCCAGAGCCACAAGGACATAGTTGACCAGCAGACCGTTCTTCTGGGAAAGCGCGAGAATCGAGACCGCGCCTACCAGGAAACTGACGGCGATGGTTCTGCGCGGCCCGAAGTAATCGGCTATCCGACCGATCATTACGCCGCCGATGGCTGCGGCAAGGTTGAAGACCGCGAAGAAAGACAAGCTCGAGCCAAGGTCATAGCCGCTCTTGCGCATAATCTGCGGAAGCCACGTTCCCAGCCCGTAGACCATAGTGATCGCCATGAACTGTGCGGTCCACAGACAGATCGTCCCCACAGCGTTCTTGCGCGAGAAGACCTCGGCAAAGACGTCCTTCAGCGACTTGGGCGGCGTCTCATCGAGGGCTAGCGCAGCAGGCGTCTCGACGCCGAGGCGCTCGGCTAGTGCCTGTGCGTCCCGATGCCGGCCCTTGCTGACGAGGAAGTCCAGCGATTCCGGAAGCCACAGCATCAGGGCCGGAATGAACACCAGCGGGAGGGCGCCAATGGCCACGACTGCGCGCCATCCGAATTGCTCCATATACGCCATACCGGCTAGCGCCGAGACCACAGCACCGATTGGGTAACCCGAGTACATCAACGCGAAGTTCAGATTGCGGCGCCCGGGCGGCGAGTATTCCACCGTGAGGGCGGCAGCTACTGAGATGACGCCGCCCAGACCGAGCCCTCCAATGCCGCGCACCAAGGCAAAGATAGCGGGCGACGGGGCCCAGACTGCGGCCAGCATGGACAGCGAAAACAATGCTACGCAGGCGATCAGAAGCTTTTTCCGACCGGCCAAGTCACTTAGCGGGCTGATGAAGTAGGCGCCGAATAAGGTACCAACCAGTGCCGCGCTGCTCATCTGGCCGAGTTCGAGGGGTGTCAGCTTCCACTGCGGATCCTGGATCAGCGCGGGAACGATGGTGCCCATCACGCCGATGTCGTACCCCTCGGCAAGAATGGCGATCCAGCAAAGGAACAGGACAAGATAGGTGGTCCGTTGGGGCACGGACCGGGCGGCTTCGGATGTACCAGCAACATGCATGGCGAAGACTCCAAGGGGGGGGGCGGCTTTTAATGGGGGCGTTGGCTGCCGGCGACCTACGCTGAGACCGCGTAGGCAGCAGCTAAATAAATAGTAGTATTCGTTAATACATGCGAGGCATCGGTACATACCCTAGTCACGTACTCAAGAAAAATGCCACCGGATGGGGCGAGGCCCCTCAGAGTGCAGCTTGAGCGGTTCTGGTTGAAGCGTGAAAGAGCATTCGGGGGCATACCCCCCAGCGCGTTTGCGATAGAAATATAGGCGCTTCAAGGTAACTGCACGTGGGCCGTTCAAGGATGGCCGGATTCCCCGGAGGCAGGGTGGGTGGGCTATGTGTGGCAGGATTCAGGTTGCCGGACGGCAATGCGGAGGGAGCGCCCCGGTGGATGAGGCGCCGGCAAATAAGTGGTATTTGCTATTCAGGCGGGCGAGGGGCGGGCCGTTTTAGCCTTCGAAAGGCTCAAGACGCCGTGTTCGTGTTCGCTTCTTTGCGCGAGCGCACCGTACGGCCCTTGCCGCGAGGGGCGGGGTCCATGGCGACCTCCGGCCCCAGGATCATATCCGTCATCAACGCGGCGATCGCCTCTAGGTCACGCGTATCCCCAATGCGGCTGTTGATGGCAAAGCCGTCGAAGGCCATCCACAGGATATGCGACAGCAGGCGGTTCGACGCCAGGTGGGCGCGCGCCGGCGGCAGGCAATCAAGGATGAGGTCCGTGATGGCGACCTCGCATTGTTCGAGCAGGTTGTTCGGCTTCGGGGTGTCCATCGGGGCACTGGCGAGTGCCTCGATCATCGCGTTGGCAAACGAATGGTCCGCCGCGGGAATGTCACCCCACAGGCCAACGATGATGCGCCGCAGCCGTGTGCGAGGAGTCGGAAATTTCTGCACCGACTCGCGCAGGGTGTCCACCCGGGCGAGCAACCAGGGCGTATAGATCTCGTAAAAGATCAGCAGCTTGGAATCGAAGTACACGTACAGATTGGCTACGGTCATGCCGGCCGCGCGCGCGATCTCCGACATGGTGGTTGCCGTGTAGCCCTTGCGGCAAAACAGATCGAATGCTGCCGCAAGGATCGCCTCGCGCATCCCGGCCTTCTTGACTTGTGGCATTGCCCTTTCCTTCCAGCCCGCCCCCGGGCTGTCTTCTTGTCCGCCTTGTCGCTGGTGCAAAGATGCCCCAACGTGGTTCGGTATTTTACCAACATGGGGCAGGGGTGATGCCGAAAGAGCCTCTCGGCAAGTCATCTAAATTCGAACTTGACTTTTTTTCCGTTGAAAATAAAATGCCATTCATTATTCGACGGCGACCCCTCGCCGATGTCCCCATCCAGTAGGAGATGCGCAATGACATTGCAGCAAACGTTCTTCACCGACCGGTACCCGGAGCTTGGCAAAGGTCCAATACCGGTCGAGCCCTACATATCGCCCGAGTACTACGAGCGCGAGAAAGCCGAGATCTTCAAGAGGACCTGGCTGCAGGTTGGCCGCGTGGAAGAGATCCCGAACCCGGGCGACTACTTTGTCAAGGAACTGGCGGTCTGCGATACCGAGATCATCGTCGTGCGCAACAAGCAGGGCGAGATCCGTGCCATGCACAACGTTTGCGCGCACCGGCTGAACCAGCTGGTCTATGAAAAGTGCGGCAACGCGCGAAAGTTCTTTTGCAAGTTTCACGGTTGGGCCTATGACCTCGATGGCCGCCTGACGGGTGTCCCGGAAGAAGGCTGCTTCTTCGATTTGCAGCGTGAAGACTATGGCCTGTCGCAAGTGTCATGCGACGTGTGGCAGGGATTCATCTTCGTCAATATGCAAGCCCAGCCGGCACAGACGCTGGCCGAGTTCATGAAGCCGGTCTATGGCGATATTGAGGAATACCCGTTTGACAAGCTGACGTGCGCCTTCCAGTGGACCAGCGTCGTCAACTGCAATTGGAAGCTGGCACTGGACGCCTTTCAGGAGGCCTATCACGTTGCCTATATCCATGGCAATTCTATTGCGGACGCGATCGACAAGACCGATGGCGGCATCATGCGCCCTCTTGACGTGGTCTGCGGAGACGTGCACAGGCGCCTCTCGCTCGCGGGCAATCAGAAGTCGGTTTACGGCAACCCGAAAGCGGTGACAAGCGGCGGCGCCGCAGCCACCGAGGCGCTCGCAGAATCGGCGGGATCTCGACCCATCGCCGCCGCTGCACTGCGGGCCGGCATGGGCAGCGCGAAGCACGAGTTTCCCCTCGAGGCCCTGCCCAAAGGCGTCAACTGGACGCAGAGCAAGAACTGGCTGTTCGACCTCAACGTCATCTTCCCCGACTTCTACGTCTCGCTGCGGCCCAACTATTACCAGGCTTACACGTTCCGTCCCATCGCGCACAACAAGATCCTGTTCGAGGGCCGGGTGTACTACCCCGAGATGACCACGGCCGGCGGCCGCTTTTTCCTCGAATACATGAAGGTCGCATTACGCGACGTGCTGCTGGAGGACATGAGCACGCTGGAACGCACGCAGGCCGCGGCGGAAACCGGCGCAAAGACGCACATGATCCTCCAGGACAGCGAAATCCTGGTGCGCCATGGCGCGCACGTGGTCGATCGTCTGATCGGCGCAGCGCAATAAGACACCGCGGAGCGAAATCATGGAAGAAAAGATCATCAACATCGGCGGTCTGCAAACGCAACGCACGCCAGCCTTGCCCGAGCGCTTTGCGCACCTGAACACGATCGCGCACTGGAGCCTGACGACTGAAACCGCGCGCAATATCCAGCGCCATCGCGCCTCGATGGACGAAATCCGCGTGTTCGCCGACACCATGCTCGGGGAGATCGATGCGATTACCGCATACCTGAACACCTTTGAACTTGGCGCCATGCCCGCCGAAGCCCAGGCACTCATGAACCTGCTGCTGTCGCTTGCGGAGGTTGCGCCGGCCATTGAGTTCTATCGCCAGCAAGCGGTGATCGATGGCTACGATCCGCGTCGTTTCATCGCCGACGAGGCATTCAAGTTGTCGCCGGGACTTTGATCGCCCCGTTCGCAGAGGAGTCCACCATGCCCAAATGCCGCGTGTTTGCCATCGACGACAACCTGAAAGAAGTCGTCGCCGATGGCCTGTACATGAAACACATGTTTGGCGAAACGGTCAGCGTTGCCGTCGTCAAGTTCGTTGAATCCGCCGGCCGGGATCTGCCGGCGAAATCCCACCAGCATGGCGAGGAGGCCTCGCTGCAGTTCTCGGGCGCCTGCTCCGTCTTCGAAGGGCTGGGTGAAGCCGGCGATCACGAGACCGTAATGGAGCAGGGCGATGCCCTGCTGATCCCGGCCGGCCTGATGCACTACGGCAGCAATCGCTTTGCGCCCGCTGGCGTCAGCATGCGGCTGAATGTGGTGACACCCGCCCGCAAGGAATACGGCGCCGAAGATACGGTGCCTTATTACCCGCTGGCCGACCGGGGAGAACGGGCATGAGCGAGACAGAATTTGCGGGCGTTCACACCCGCGCCGGCGAGGCACTTTGCCGCCGCGTAACGGTCGGTGAATCGATTTCGACTGCGCCCGCGTGCCACGCCACCAGTGGCGACGCCTTCGACATCGCTATCCACGTGCTGCGCCGGGGCGAATCGCTGGGGGCCGCGGCAGGCGAAGCGGGCGAGGAAGTGGCTGCAGTGCTGGCGGGCACGTTCACGGTCCACGCCGCCGGAGAGACCTACCACCTCTCGGAAGGTGAAGGGATCATTATTCCCAGTGCGGAGCCTCGGCAGTGGACATGCGACGCCGAGGGCGGCCGCCTGTATCGCGTCATCAACCGATCCTCGCTGGCGACCCAAGCTTGAGCAGCGACATGAGCACGCCCCGACATATCGTCATCGTGGGCGCGGGCCATGCGGGTGGTCGTGTCGCCCAGCACTTGCGCGCGCTGGGCTATGACCAACAGTTGACGCTCGTCGGCGAGGAGGCACACGCTCCCTATGAGCGGCCGGCACTGTCGAAGGAACTGCTCAAAGGCGAACGCACTGCGGCAGAGCTTGTGCTCGGCCCTGCCGCCTTTTGGACGGACGGCAGCGCAGTCGAGCATGTGCGCGCACGGGCTCGCGCCCTGGACGCCGAGGCGCGACTATTGACCCTCGACGACGACAGCCAGATTCACTTTGACCAACTGGTCGTTGCGACCGGCGGCCGCGCGCGTACGCTCAATATTCCCGGTGCTGACCTGCCGGGCGTCGTGACCCTGCGCACCCTCGACGATAGTCTTGCGTTGCGCGAGACGCTTGGTCCGGGGCGGCGCGTGGTGATCGTCGGGGCCGGCGTGATCGGCATGGAGGTCGCTGCCAGCGCAAGGGCACTCGGGGCAGACGTGACCGTGCTCGAGGTGGGCAGCCGCATCCTCGCCCGCTGCTTGCCTGCAGCGGCTTCGGAATGGCTGCATGGCCTGCATACGGCAAATGGCGCCCGCATTGAGACCGGCATCGAGATCCGTCGTATCGAGCGCCACGGCACGGCCATGCGGGTGGAGGTGGCGCGTGATGGCCAAGCCTGGTCCGTGGCCGCGGACGTCGTGCTGGCGGCGGTGGGCATCGATGGCAGCGTGAGCTTCCTCGAGGGGACAGGAATTGCCAGTGAGCATGGCATTCCGGTCGGCGCCGATTGCCGCAGTCCGGTTGTGCCGTGGTGTTTTGCGGCGGGAGACGTGGCGCTCACCTACAGCCCCATTTACCAGCGCGCCGTGCGGCAGGAAACCTGGCGCAACGCCGAGAACCAGGCGCAAGCGGTCGCCGGATTTCTGCTCGGGCGCACCGAGCCATACGTCGAAATCCCGTGGATGTGGACCGATCAGCTCGGGCACAACATCCAGGTCGTGGGGCAACCCGGCGACGCCGACGAGATCGTCGTCCGCCACGGCGCATCCGGCGATCCCGCAGCCATGTTGCTGGTGCGCGGCGAGCAAGTCGTGGGGGGGGTCCTGATTGACAACGGACGCGAGCGCAAGCACCTGGAAGCCCTGGTGCGCAGCGGCACACCGGTCGAGCGCAGCCGTCTCGCCGACAGTGCGATTGCGCTCAAGGTGCTGGCGTCATGAGCGCGCATACCACCGAACAGCGGTTGGCGCGGCTCGAAGCCGCGGAGGCAATCCGTGCCCTGAAAGCGCGCTATGCCGCGCTGGCCGACGCCAAGTACCGGCCTGACTACTCACGGCTGGACGACGACGGCATGCGCCGGGTGGCGTGGGAGCAAGCACTGTGTTTCACCGAGGACGCGATCTGGGAAGGCGGACAGGGATTCGGCGATTCGCTGGTGGGGCGCGCGCAGCTGCACGACTGGTTTCAGCGCTCGCCCTGGTGCTTCGCCGCGCATTACTACGGCAGCCCACGGTTCGAGATCGACGGCGATGGCGCTCAGGGCATCTGGCGCCTGTGGCAGCTGGCGCTGCGTGAAGACAACCGCGATGCCGTCCTGCTGGCCGCCACCACGCACGAAGACTATCGACGTGAAGTTGATGGCGAATGGCGGTGCTGCCGCATGCGCTTCGCCGAAATCCATATGACATCGCTGGGCCAGGGCGCGATGCCGCTGGCGGCGACCCTGGCGGCACTGGACGCCAGGGTAGCGAGCCAGCCTGGGCACCCTGAGTTGCGTGCCTGAATTCGTGAGAAAGGAAACACCATGATTACCGAGCAAGCAGATCTGGTCCGGGAACCGGCGGCGCGCGAGACCGTCATCCGCTGGTATCAAGCTGGCGAAGTAGGCGCCTTGTTCGCCAACGGCGATTGTCACGGTCTCGACGTCCATGGCCATCGCATCGGACTGTTCAAGGTCGACGGCGACATCTATGCGCTGGACGACATCTGCACGCACGGCAATGCGCTGCTGTCGGATGGGGAAATGGACGGACACGGGATCGAGTGTCCGTTGCACGCCGGCTTGTTTGACGTGCGCGACGGCCGCGCGATGTGTGCGCCGCTGACCCGCGATGCCCGCTGCCATGCCGTAAAGGTGGAAGCCGGCATGGTCTACGTTGCCGCACCGGAGGCAAAATGAGCGCCATGACCTCCACAGAGGCCAACGCCTCGCGCGACAGCGCGCGGCCACGCATTGCCGTGATCGGCACCGGCGGGACGTTCGCAATGCACGCAAGGCATCGCTTTGACTGGGTCGAGTACAGCGAGAGCGGCGTGGTCCATCCGATTGCAAAGCTGCTTGATGACCTGGGCGAGCTCGGCGAGGTGGCCGAGGCGGTCGAACTGGTGCCCGTGCCGTTCCGGGCGCTGGGCAGCACCGGCATCACCCCGGCGGACTGGCTCGCGCTGGCCCGGCTGATCGGGGAAGCCGCGCGGCGCGATCCTGGCCTGGCCGGCTTCGTGGTCACACACGGCACGGCCACGTTGGAAGAGACTGCCTGGTTTCTCGACCTGGCGCTCGTACTGGACCAGCCGGTGGTCATTACAGGAGCGCAGCGCCCTGCGAACACGGCGGGCAGCGATGTGCCGGCCAACCTGCGGGCGGCGCTCGCAGTGGCGCAGTCCGATGCAGCGCGCGGCGCCGGCGTCCTGGTCGTGATGGACGGCCATATCTTCGCCGCAAGGGACGTTACCAAGGCGGCCAGCTTCGATCTGAACGCATTCGAGGCGCCGCCGTTCGGGCCGCTGGGCCGCGTCGAGCCCAGCGGAGCGGTAACCATGCGGCGGCTGCCGGTACGACGCAGGGTCCTTCCGATGCTTGACCTGGCAAGCTTTGACGCGATGCCGCGCGTGGACATCGTCATGTCGTATGCCGGGGCCGATCGCACGGCGATCGATGCATTGGTGGCGGCCGGCTGCGCCGGCATTGTCAGCGCAGGACTGCCGCCTGGCAGGCCCGCGAACGCAGAGATGCAAGGCCTGGCCGACGCCGTTGGGACTGGTACCACGGTGGTGCAGTCCACCCGCGCGCCGCGTGGCATGGTGCCGCCGCAGGCATTCCTGCGCGCCGCCGGCGTGCTGGCGGGCGGCGATCTGGCGCCGCAAAAGCTGCGCATCTTCCTGATGCTGGCCCTGACACAGACCCGAGATCCCGTGCTGCTGCAGCAATGGCTGTTGGAGAGCTGATCCCGGTGGCCGGCAATGCATCGGTCCCCGTGAACCTACCGTTCGAGAAACCAAGAAATTGAGGAGGAAAATGAAGTCGATGTCCAAAGCCGGCATGGCAGCGTTAGGCGCATGCGCGGCATTCTCGCAGTCTCCCGGCGCCTACGCCCAGAACTCGGTCACCCTGTACGGGGTGTTGTCCACCGGTGTTGCCTATGTCAGTAATGAAGGCGGCCATGGGGCCGTCAAGATGGTGCCGGGCACCATGCAGAACAACCGTTGGGGCTTGCGCGGCACTGAGGATCTCGGCGGCGGCATGCGCGGCGTCTTCGTGCTCGAGAATGGATTTGCCCTCGACGACGGCAAGTTTCAGCAGGGGGGACGCATGTTCGGGCGCCAGGCCTATGTTGGCCTGGGCAGCGATCCGCTGGGCACGCTGACGCTCGGCCGCCAGTACGACGCCATTTATGACACGCTGGACATCATGTCTGCACCCGTGGCGGCGAATGGGATGGCGGCCCACATCGGCGACAACGACAATGCCTTCGGCAGCTTCCGGCACAACAATGCGCTCAAGTACGTTAGCCCCAGCTGGGGCGGGCTGCGTGCAGAGGCCTCATATGCGTTGTCGGATAGCGCCACCAGCATGAACAATCGCTCCTTCAGCCTCGGCGCCACTTACGACCGCGGGGCGCTGCGCCTGGCGGCTGCATTCATGCAACTGGACCGCCCCGGTCTGGCCGCCAGTAGCAATCCCAACGGGGCGGTGACCGACGACTATGCCGGCGCCCCCTTCGTGCTGTTCCATACCAGCCCGATTAATCCGT
This sequence comes from Cupriavidus sp. 22TCCZM04-2, assembly GCF_057798895.1. Lineage (NCBI taxonomy): Bacteria > Pseudomonadati > Pseudomonadota > Betaproteobacteria > Burkholderiales > Burkholderiaceae > Cupriavidus > Cupriavidus sp. 22TCCZM04-2. The sequence goes on along the minus strand of NZ_JBYOJS010000016.1, from coordinate 34,725 downwards.
CGGCGGGGGTCGCACGCCAGCGTGTGGGCGGCTTCGCCGCGGGATATGGCAACGACAGATGGCGTGCCAACGCCATGGTCACGCAATCGCGATACGAATACCAGGACGGCATTGGCCTGCGCCTGACCAATTATGACATCAACGCCACCTACAACCTCACGCCGGCGCTCGTACTCGGCGCGGCCTATGTATTCACGGATGGCAGTTACAGCGGTATCGACCGCAGTCCCAAATGGCACATGGGACAGCTGAGCCTGGATTACTTCCTGTCCAAGCGAACCGACGTCTACATCTACGGCGTCTATCAGAAAGCGTCATCGTCCCAGGCTGACATCTACCTGTTCGCACCATCCTCCAACGACAAGCAAACCGTACTGGTTGCCGGCATCCGGCACAAGTTCTGAGCGCGTGGCTGCCGGCCACTGTATTTCCCCATTACACCGACAAGGAGACAACCATGTCCGAACTTGATATCCCCCAATTGCTCGATCTGGTGAATACCCGCAAGGTGGCACCCGGCGACGAGCGCGTGCGCGCCATCACCGCACGCATTGTCGGCGATCTCTTCCAGACCATCGAGGAATTCGACGTGAAGCCCGACGAATTCTGGGCTGCAACCAAGTGGCTGACCCGGCTCGGGCAGGTCGACATGATCGGACTCATCACCGCCGGGCTGGGCTTTGATCGGCTGCTCGATATCCGAGAGGACGAGGCCGACCGTGCAGCGGATCGCGCGCTAGGCACGCCCCGCGCGATCGAAGGGCCGCTCTATATTGCTGGCGCGCCCCTTCATCAGCGCGAGGGGAGGCTCGATGAAGGCAACGAAGGCAAGGGCCAGCCGCTGGTGATGGAGGGCCGCGTGCTGGACGTGGCGGGCAATCCTGTCGCGAATGCACTGGTGGATGTCTGGCATTGCAATGAACTTGGCCGATACTCCCATTTCGACCCGGACCAACCGGACTACAACCTGCGCCGGCGCATCCAGACCGACGCCGATGGCGCCTACCGCTTCCGCAGCTTCCTGCCGCCGGGCTACGCCATTCCACCCCACAGCCCGGTCTCGGAACTGTTTGACTTGCTTGGTCGCCATGGCAATCGCCCGGCGCACATCCATTTCCTGGTCTCCGGGGCAGACAAGCGTGCCCTGACCACACAGATAAATATTCCGGGCGACACGTTCCTGGACGACGACTTTGCGTTTGCTACCCGAGATGGCCTGGTGGTCGAACTCGAACCGGTGGAAAGTGTGGCGGGATATGAGTCGCTCGGCTTGGATGGTCCCTTTATCCGCGTTCGCTTTGATTTCCGCCTGCAGGACGCGCTCAATGAGGACGAAGTCATGCCCGCCAGCCGCTACGAGAACGCCTCGTGACCTGCGCTTGCTAAATAGCAGCGAGCCCGAGACCCGCACAAACGCTGTCATGCACTAAACGCGCGACGGCGCTGTCACTGCCGTGCTGAGCGTCAGATCCCAGGAACCGGTCATGTCGGCGAGAGGTCGGCGCAAACGTGCCGATCGTCACCCACGAGGACAGCACCAGCCAGGTCGGGCAAGTCGAGGCGCTGATCAGCAGCATGCACGCCGAGCGCAGGCTGGACTACGTCGCCACTTGTGGATCGAACCGCCTGCTGCAGTTGCTGCAGCGGGTTGCCGCCGACCTCGGCATCCCGGGGGAGATCGCTCTCGAGCAGCAGATGGGCTGCGCCCTGGGTGCCTGGTTCGCCTGCGTTCGGCAGTTTCGCAAGGAGGCCGTCACGCAGGATCTCACTTATCGAAGGGGCTGCTGGGAAGGACCTGTATTCAATCTCCAGGAGACCGTATCGTGGTAGATCCTGGCGTGGAAATCGGCGCCTTAAGGCTAGAGAATCCCGTCATGCCGGCCTCCGGCACCCTTGCCGAAGGTCTGGCCGATGAGTTCGACCTGAACCGGCTTGGCGCGATAGTGACCAGGACGATCACTGACGACCTTCGGGAAGGCAATCCGCCGCCGCACGTTGGCGGAATTCAGCGACGCGACGTTGTTCTCCATCGGCATTCCCAGCAAGGGCGGGCACTATTACCTGAAGCACACGGTGCCATTCTACAGACCCTACCGACCGGCACTGGTCGCCAGTATCTCGGCGAACACGGTGGACGAATTCGGCAAGCTCGCGCGCAAGTTGTCCGTACCGGGCGTGGCGGCTGACTGGCGCGTGATCGGCAGTTCGGTCATAGAGAGTCCCGGCCAGTTGATTCAAACTGACCAGCGGGCGAACGTTCGCCGGCCCGGACCTTCTCACGTCGCCTCGAACGTCGCGCGCAGCAGCGCCCCGATCTCGTGCCGGCGCGACACAGGCATCCGCGAGGCGGTGGACACCACGCTGACTGCTGCATCCCCCGCCAACGCCAGCGGCAGCACATACCCCACGCCCGCCACGCCGGCGGCGCCAGCCAGCGCGTAGCCGAGACGGCGGCTGCGCTCAACGCCGCGCAGCAGCGTCAGCAGGCTTAGGCCGCTAGTTTCATATTCCCTCCGGTGGCGGTCGTAATGCGCACGGATGCTGTCGTTGTCCAGCCGTGCCAGCAGTGCCATGCTGGCGGTACCTTGGCCGAGAAGGCGCGAGGTGCCCGTGAGCAAATGGAAGGTCTTGGCGCGATTGGCGTCCTCCTCCATGTGCAGGCAGTAGCCGTGGTCGCCCAAGCGCGCGATCAGGAAGACGGCGTCCCCGGTCAGGCGGGCCACGGCCTTCATGCGAGTGACAAGTTGGCTGCTGGGCGGCGGCCGGTTCATGGCGCGCACGCCGAGGGCCATAGCCGCCGTGCCGAGGTGGTAGCGTTTTCCGGCTGGTTCGCGCTCAGCGTAGCCGGCGGACTCCAGGAACCGAACCATCCGGTGCGCTGTGGTGCGGTCGATGCCCGCCAGCATGGCCAGTTCGGGCAGGGTCAGGCCGGGTTCATGGTGCTCTCCCAGCAGGTGAAGCAGTGCGAAGGCACGTGACAGACTCTGCACGCCAGACTGCACCGCGCGTGCGTCGGTCGAGGTGGTGGACATGGGGGGAGGGCAGGGGAAACACCAAGACTGTGCATATTATGCACGATCTGCGTAGTTGCGGTTGTCGGGAGCGGTGCGCTGATATGCAATGCCTTCACCAAACCATACAAGCCAATGAGCGCAGAAGGCACCGCCATGATTCCCTTCGATACCCGGATTGATCCCTCCTCGGAAGCCTTCGCCGCGCAGCGCAGCGGAATGCAGGCGTTGATCGACCGCCTGCGCGCACTGGAGCAGCGTGCCGTCGACGCCTCCGCCCGAGCCCGCGTCAGCTTCGACAAGCGCGGCGCGCTGCTGCCGCGTGAGCGTGTCGCCCGCCTGCTCGATCCCGGCGCGCCTTTCCTGCCGCTCGCCACGCTGGCGGGCTACGGCATGGACGACCCCGACCCAGACACGTCGATCCCTGGCGGCTCGCTAGTGGCCGGCATCGGGTTCGTCTGCGGCGTGCGCTGCATGGTGCTCGCCACGGACTCTGGCATTGACGCTGGCGCTATGACCGAGGCCGGTAACATGAAGATGATGCGCTGCCAGGAGATCGCGCTGGAAAACCGGCTGCCGTTCATCCACCTCGTGGAGTCGGCCGGTGCCAATCTGCGCAAGTACCGCGTCGACAAGTTCGTGCGCGGCGGCACCATCTTCTACAACCTTGCCCGCCTGTCGGCCGCCGGGCTGCCGATCATCACCGTGGTCCACGGTTCTTCCACGGCGGGCGGTGCCTACATGCCAGGCCTGTCCGACTACGTGGTGATGGTCCGCAAGCGCGCCCGCGCGTTCCTCGCCGGCCCGCCCCTGCTGAAAGCGGCTACCGGCGAAATCGCCACCGATGAGGAGCTGGGCGGCGCCGACCTGCACGCCACGGTCAGCGGCCTGGCCGAATATGTGGCCGAGGACGACGAACACGGGATCGCGACCGCGCGCGACATTGTCGCCAGCCTCGACTGGCCGCGTGCCGAGGTGACGCCGCAGCAGCCGGCCCGCCAGCCGAAACTGAATACGGCAGAACTGGATGGCGTGATGACGCTCGACCACAAGCGCCCGGTGGACATGCGCGAAGTCATCTCCCGCCTTGCGGATGACTCCGCCTGGCTCCCCTTTAAGCCCGACTACGGCCCCGGTACCGTCTGCGGCCACGCCCGCATCGAGGGCCACGTGGTTGGCTTCATCACTAACAACGGCCCCATTGATCCAGCCGGCGCGACGAAGGCCGCCCAGTTCATCCAGGCCTGCAACCAGTCAGGCACGCCCATTGTGTTCATGCAGAACACCACCGGCTTCATTGTCGGAAAGGCGTCAGAAGAAGCCGGCATGATCAAGCACGGCTCGAAGATGATTCAGGCGCTGTCGAACTCCACCGTGCCGCAGATCACGCTGTACTGCGGCGCGAGCTTCGGCGCGGGAAACTTCGGCATGTGCGGACGCGGCTTCCGCCCACGCTTCTGCTTCTCGTGGCCCAATGCCCGCACGGCTGTGATGGGCGGCGAACAGGCTGCGATGACGCTGGAGATCGTGGCCCGCCAGCAGGCCGAGCGCAAAGGCGTGGCCGTCGACGAAGGTGCGCTCGCCGCGCAGACCGCCGAAATCGTCGCCAACTTCGACCGGCAGGGCAGCGCTTTCGTCACCAGCGGCTTGCTTCTGGACGACGGCGTGATCGCCCCCCGCGACACCCGCGCCGTGCTCGCCTTCGTGCTGGCCACCGTCCGCGAAGCGGCCGCCCGGACACCTCGTGCCATGCAATTCGGCGTGGCCCGCTTCTAACAGGAAAGAACACCGGAGATACCACATGCTCTACACCGAAGACCACCGCAACATCATGGACAGCATCCGCCGGTTTGTCTCGGCGGAGATCGATCCTCACGTCGACGAATGGGAAGCCGCCGAAGTCTTCCCCGCGCATGAACTGTTCAAGAAGATGGGAGACCTCGGCTTCCTCGGCATCACCAAGCCGGTGGAATACGGCGGCCTGGGCCTCGATTTCTCCTACGCCGTGGCGGCAGCCGAGGCGCTGGGCCATGCGCGGGCCCAGGGTGTCGGCATGGGCGTCGGCGTGCAGACCGATATGGCGACCCCTGCGCTGGCCACCTTCGGCTCCGATGCGTTGAAGCGCGAATTCCTTGCCCCCGCCATCGCGGGTGACGTAGTGGTGTCCATCGGCGTGTCCGAGGCCGGCGCCGGCTCCGACGTCGCTTCGCTCAAGACCCGCGCCCGCCGCGACGGCGACGACTACGTCATCAGCGGCTCCAAGATGTGGATTACCAACGGTACCCAGGCTGACTGGATCTGCCTGCTGTGCAACACGTCCGACGGGCCAGTCCACAAGAACAAGTCGCTGATCATCGTGCCTCTGAAGGAGAACGGCAAGCGCGCGCGCGGCGTGGAGACCCAAAAGATCCGCAAGATGGGCATGTGGTGCTCCGATACCGCCCAGATCTTCCTCGACGAGGTCCGCGTTCCGGTGCGCAATCGTATCGGAGAGGAGGGCATGGGCTTCATCTACCAGATGAAGCAGTTTCAGGAGGAGCGGCTGAATGGTGCCGCCCGCCGTCTGGCCTGTGACGCGCTGATCGAGAACACCGCAGACTACCTGCGTCAGCGTATCGCGTTCGGGAAGCCGCTGCTCGACAACCAGTACATCCAGTTCAAGTTGGCGGAGCTGAAGACTGAACTCGAATCGCTGCGCGCACTGGTTCATGTTGCCACGCAGGCGTATATCAAGGGCGAGGACGTCGTGGAGCGGGCGTCGATGGCCAAGCTGAAGGCCGGCCGCCTGTCGCGCGAGATTGCCGACTGGTGCATCCAGTTCCAGGGCGGCATGGGCTACACGTGGGATAACCACGCGAACCGCGCCTACCGAGACTTCCGCCTCGGCTCCATCGGCGGTGGGGCGGACGAGGTGATGCTGCAGGTCATCGCCAAGCAGATGGGGCTGATGTCCCGCAACGACCGCTGAGTCGCCAGGAGGAAAAGACCATGAGTGACCCGGTGATCGTGCGCCGCGTGGACGGCGTGCTGTTTGCCACACTGAACGTTCCGGCCACCCGCAACGCACTCGCCCCGGAAGTCGTCGCCGCCCTGGCCGACGCCGTGGCGCAGGCCGAGGCTGACAGCGGCGTCCGGGCCCTGGTGCTGCGCGGCTCTGGGGGAACCTTCAGCGCCGGCGGCAACGTCGGCAACTTCCAGGCGCGGCTCGACGCAGGTGGTGCCGATGACGAAGACCCCGTTTCCACGCGCAACCGCCAGTTCGGCTATTTCATGACGCGGCTGACCGCGCTGCCGGTGCCGGTGATTGCGGCGGTCGACGGTCCGGCCATGGGCGGTGGCATGGGCCTCGCCTGCGCGGCCGACATCGTCCTGGCCACCCGCGCCGCGCGCTTCGCTTTGTCCGAAACCACATTGGGAATCATCGCCGCGCAGATCTCGCCGTTCGTGGTCGGCCGGCTCGGCCCGACGCTGACGCGTCGCCTCGGGCTGACCGGGGAGAGGCTGGACGGGGCCGCGGCGCTTGCCATTGGTCTCGTCGACCAGTTGGCTGATGACAGTGCCGGACTCGACAGCCTCGTCGCCGAATGGCTGACGCGCATAGGCCGCTGCGGCCCGCACGCCAATCGCCGGTTCAAGGCGCTGGTGGCGCGGTGCGGCCAGGAGCCGGTAGACAGTCTGCTTGACGATGCCTCGCGCGAGTTCGCGGCCTGTATGCGCACCGAAGGTGCGGAAGGTATAGAGGCGTTCCGTGAGAGGCGGGAGGCAAGATGGACCGTGCGGTTCGACACAGAAACCGTCCGCGCGGCGCAATCAACCGGCGTCTGAGCGCAAAGACCATTTCCAGAGAACTTCCCATGTCAGCACCCAGTCGCTCCTTCCACACACTGCTCGTCGCCAACCGCGGTGAGATTGCCGTGCGCATCATGCGCTCCGCTCGCAAACTCGGCTTGGCCACCGTCGCCGTCTATTCCCAGGCGGACCGCCACAGTCCGCACGTGGCCTTCGCCGACCGCGCCGTCTGCATTGGCGCCGCCGCGCCGCGCGAGTCGTACCTGAACATCCCCGCCATCCTCGACGCTGCGAAGTCGGCTGGCGCCGACGCGATTCACCCCGGCTACGGCTTTCTCGCTGAAAACGCCGCGTTTGCCGAAGCCGTGACAGACGCCGGCCTTGTCTTCGTCGGTCCGCCCGCGAATGCCATTCGCGCCATGGGTAACAAGGCCGAGGCCAAGCGCCTGATGCTCGCTGCCGACATGCCTTGTGTGCCCGGCTACCAGGGCAGCGAGCAGGACAACGCCACGCTGCTCGCCCAAGCCGCGCGCATCGGCTTTCCGTTGATGGTCAAAGCGGCCGCCGGTGGCGGCGGCCGCGGCATGCGCCTCGTGCGCGACGCCGCCGCCTTGCCCGCCGCCCTTGCCAGCGCTCGTTCCGAGGCCGCTGCCGCTTTCGGCTCCGACGAACTGATTCTCGAACGCGCCGTCATTACTCCGCGCCACGTCGAGATCCAGGTCTTCGCCGACACGCGCGGCAACGTGATCCACCTCGGCGAGCGCGACTGCTCGGTGCAGCGCCGCCACCAGAAGGTGATCGAGGAAGCGCCGTCGCCGGCCGTGTCGCCGGCCCTGCGCGCCCGCATGGGCGACGCCGCCGTGCGCGCGGCTCGTGCGATCGGTTACGTCGGCGCCGGCACGATGGAGTTTCTGCTCGACGCCGAGGGCAACTTCTACTTCATGGAGATGAACACCCGGCTGCAGGTCGAGCACGCAGTGACCGAAGCCATCACCGGCTTCGACCTGGTGGACTGGCAACTGCGCGTCGCAGCCGGCGAGCCGCTGCCTGTCACGCAAGACGACGTGAAGCTTGCCGGCCACGCCATCGAAGTGAGGCTGACGGCAGAGGACGTCCCCGCGGGCTTCCTGCCGCAAGGCGGTTCGGTGCTGCGCTGGCGCGTGCCGCATGCCGGGCGGGATGTGCGTGTCGACCATGCGCTCGAAGCGGGCGGCGACATCCCCACGCACTACGATTCGATGATTGCCAAGCTGGTCGCCCACGGCCGCACGCGCGAGGAAGCGCGCCGCAAGCTTCAGCGTGCCGTGGAAGACTGCGTGCTGCTGGGTGTACCGACCAACCAGCCGTTCCTGGCGGCGTGTCTTGCCAGCGAAGCGTTTGCCGGCAACGATGTCCACACCGGCTTTGTCGACACCCACATGCAGGCCGCGCTGCAGCCGGCCGAGCCGCCGCGTCATGTGCTGACCGCGGCGGCGATGGTCGCGTCGGGGCTGCTAGCGCAATCTGAGCCTGCCGCACTGTCGCGCGCCGCATCGACCATCGTACTGCACGCCGACGGAAAGTCATGGGAGGCAAGCCTGCGTGCCTTGGAGCACGGCTGGGACGTCATCGTCAACCCGCGCGGTGAGACCGGCGCGCCTGCCCAGCGTGTCCGCATCCTGCGCACCGATGCCGGCGAAGGCACAGCCCTCATCGAATGCGAGGGCGTCGCGTGGCCCCTTGTCCACGCGACGGACGAGCAGGCGCTGCACCTCTTCCAGGACGGCCGCGCGTGGCGCTTCGCCCGCCATGATCCGCGTCGCCGCGACATCGGCGGCGAGGCCAGCGGGGTGCTAACTGCACCGTTGACCGCGCGCATCGTCGCCGTAAACGTGGCCGAAGGCGACCGCGTCGAAGCCGGCCAGCCGCTGGTCATCCTCGAAGCCATGAAGATGGAACACACACTCGCCGCGCCATTCGCCGGCGTGGTGGCGGAACTGCCGGCGCGGGTCGGCGGACAGGCCTCCGCCGGAGCGGTGCTGGCGCGCGTGGAAGCCGAAGCGACAGGGGAGGGCGCGGCATGAGCACCACACTTCCCACCCGGACAGTCCGCATCGGCGGCGCCAGCGGCTTTTGGGGCGATTCGGCCGTCGCGACGCCCCAGTTGCTGACCGTGCCGGGTCTGCAATATCTCGTCTACGACTACCTCGCTGAAACCACGATGTCGCTTTTGGCGCGTGCCCGCGCCAAGGACTCGTCGCTGGGCTACGCAACCGACTTCGTCAACGTTGCGGTCGGCCCGCACCTGCCCGAGATCATGGAAAGGGGCATCCGTGTTATCGCCAATGCCGGTGGCCTGAACCCGCATGCCTGCCGTGATGCGTTGCTGAAGATCGCCGCGCAGCAAGGCCTTTCGCCGCGCATTGCTGTCGTCAGCGGTGACGACGTCGAGCACGACTTCGCCGGCTGGTGCGTGTCGGGACTGACGCAGATCGACGGCAATCCCGTGCCCACCACCGAGCCGTGGTCGGCCAACGTCTACACCGGAGCGCAGGGCATCGCGCGCGCACTCGACAGCGGGGCCGACATTGTCATCGCCGGCCGCTGCGTTGACAGCGCCGTGGTGGTCGGTGCGCTCGCTCACGAGTTTGGCTGGGGCTGGAACGACTGGGACCGCCTCGCCGCTGGCACGCTCGCCGGCCACGTGATCGAGTGCGGCGCACAGGCAACGGGCGGGTTGTTCACCGATTGGCAGCGCGTGCCCGACTGGGACCGCATCGGCTACCCGGTGATCGACTGCGCCGACGACGGCAGCTTCGTCTTGTCGAAGCCCGATCACACCGGCGGCCTGATTGATCCCGCTGCCGTGGCCGAGCAGATTCTCTACGAAGTGGGCGACCCCGCCAACTACCTGATGCCCGATGTCACCTGCGACTTCCGGCAGGTACGTACCGAAGCTATCGGCAACGGCCGGGTGCGCGTGCATGGCGCCCGGGGGCGTACGCCGGGATCGCACTACAAGGGCAACGCCACGTGGCAGGACGGCTACCAGATCAGCCTGATGATGGCGATCCGGGGCATCGATGCCCCCGTCAAAGCTCGCCGCACCGCCGAGGCGCTTCTTGCCCGCACGCGCAACATGCTGGTCGAGCGAGGCATGGGCGACTACAGCGAGACGGTGGTGGAACTGCTCGGCTGCGAGTCGCACTACGGCCCCCACGCCCGCGCGCTGCCCACGCGCGAGGTCGTTCTGCGCATCGGCGCCCGCCACACGCAAGCAAAGGCGCTTGCCTTCCTGCAGCGCGAATGCGCGTCGGCCGGCACGTCGATGGCGGCGGGCACGCGTTCCTCGTTCTCGGGCCGTGTCGATATCCAGCCTGTGGTCAAGGTGTTTTCCTTCCTTGTGCCGAAGGACCGTGTGCCGATGGTCGTCGAGATAGGCGACCGCCGCATCGTGCTGCCGGTGGCGGCCGAAGCGGGCAAGCCATCTGTCCCGGAACCGGTCGACATGCCGCCAGCCACGGCGGTGCCATCTGGCCTGCGCGTGCAACGGCCGCTCGTGTCGCTCGCCTACGCCCGCAGCGGCGACAAGGGAGACGACGAGAACATCGGCGTGATCGCGCGCAAGCCGGAATATCTGGCCCTGCTGCGCGAACAACTGACGCCGGCCGCCGTGCGCGAGTATTTCGCCCATCTTGTAACCGGTGACGTGGAACGGTTCGAGGTGCCGGGCCTGCAGGCGCTGAACTTCCTCATGCACGGCGCACTTGGCGGCGGTGGCGTGGCGAGCCTGCGCTCCGACCCGCTCGGGAAGAGTTTTGCGCAGATGCTGCTGGACTTGCCGCTGTCCGTGCCGCAGGCGTGGGCGAACGACTGAACTTGGAAAAGACACCATCACCAAAGAGAGGAGACTGACGGAGATGAAGGACCCACACAATTCAGATTCGCAACGCGGATCGCGCCGACGCATCGCGCTACGGCGGCTCATCCAGGCCACCGTGTTCGCAGTCAGCGCACTGCCCGGCTTGCCTGCGCTGGCGCTGGACAATGCTGCGGCTGGCTTCCCGGCGCGTCCGGTGCGCGTAGTGGTCCCGTACACTCCGGGAGGCGTGTCCGACACCGTGACGCGACTCGTCATGCACAAGCTTTCCGAGCGCATCGGCCAGCCGGTGGTGGTCGAGAACCGCCCCGGCGCCAACAGCATGCTCGGCTCGGACAACGTCGCCAAGTCCGCGCCCGATGGGTACTCGCTGCTGGTCGTGGTGGCAGCGCACGTCATCAATCCGAGTCTGTACCCCAATATGAAATACGACCCGATCAAGGATCTGACGGGCGTCAGCGAGATCGGCCGCATTCCTTTGCTGATGGTGTCGAGCGCGCAATTGCCGCCAAAGTCAGTCAAGGAACTGGTGGCGTGGGGCAAGGCCAATCCGGACAAGATGACGTTTGCCTCCAGCGGCAGTGGCTCCGGGGCACACCTCGCAGGTGAACTGTTCGCCCAAGGCACGGGCGTGGCGATGACCCACGTGCCCTACAAGGGAATCTCTCCGGCGCTGACAGACCTGTTTTCTGGCCAGATCGCCGTGATCTTCGACTCCGTCCAGACCATGATCCCACTGGCCAAGGCAGGCAAAGTCCGTGCCCTCGCCATCACCAACCCGAAACGCTGGCCTGCCGCGCCCGATGTGCCGACCATGGCCGAGGCAGGCTACCCAAATATCATGCCCGGTAGCTGGATCGGCGTGCTGGCGCCGTCGAAGACGCCGCCTGCCATCCTGAACAAGCTGTCGGCGGAACTCGACGCGGTGGTGCATGCGCCGGATGTTCGGGCGAAGCTGATTGACTACGGCATCGACCCGGTCGGAGGTAGTCCTGAGCAGTTCCAGGCGTTCATCAAAGAGGAGTTCGTGCGCTGGGCCGGGGTGGTCCAGAAGGCGGGAGTGAAGCTGGATTGAATGCGTTGCTTCGCAGTTTGCTTCAATGAAGAACGGGCCGCGGCCCGTTTGTTATCAGATCAGTCCTTGCTCGCGGTACGCGCGCACATCGGCCGGAGTCATTCCCAGCTCGGCGTACAGCGCGGTCTCGGTGTGCTGGCCAAGTTGCGGCGGGGCTGTCATGGTCACGGGCGTGGCAGAGAAGCGCAGCGGGCTGCGCAGCGTGGGTGCGTCCGTGCCGCTCGCATGTGGCAGCCGAACCAGGAGGCCGCGGTGCTTTACCTGGGGATCCTCAAAGACTTCATCGACGCTGTTGATCCGGCCACACGGCACGCCGGCTGCTTCGAGCGTGCGGATCAGGTCCGCCGCGTTCCAATTGGTCAGGTGCGCGGTGAGCGCTTCGCGCAGAGCAGGACGATTGCGGACCCGGTCCATGTTCTGCAGGAAGCGCTGATCGCAGATCAGTTCCTCGCAACCTACCACGCGGCACAGCGCCGCGAACTGCCCATTGTTGCCGGCGGCGATGATGAGGTGGCCGTCGCGGCAGGCGAACACCTCCGACGGTGATGCCACCGGGTTCGTGTTGCCCGCTCGCTGCGGTACCTTGCCGGTCATGTGGTAGCCGAGCGCGAGATGCCCGTTGGCGGCCACGGCGGCGTCGAGCATGGCGGCGTCCAGGTACTGGCCCTCGCCGGTGGCTTGACGATGGTAAAGCGCGCCCAACAGCGCCACTGACGCGTACAAGCCAGTGAGGATATCGGTAAGCGGAATCGCGGTGCGCATAGGCGCCGCGCCGGGCGTGCCGTCAGGTTGGCCGCAGGTGCTCATCAGGCCGGCCATGCCTTGCAGGATGAAGTCATAGGCGGGGCGGGGCGCGTACGGCCCGTCGGGGCCGAAGCCAGTGACGGAGCAATAGATGATGTCCGGACGCAGCGCGCGAATGCTGGCGTAGTCTAGCCCGTATTTCTTCAGGCTTCCGGCTTTGTAATTCTCCACCACCACGTCGCAACGCGCCGCCAGCCGGCGCACCAGGTCTGCGCCTTCGGGTCGGGAGATGTCCACGGTGACAGACTGCTTGCCGCGGTTGCAGCAGAGGAAGAAGGCGGAGTCGTTCGTCTCGTTGCCGTTGGCGTCCGTGAGGAAGGGGCCCATGCGGCGCGTGTCGTCGCCGTCGCCGGGTTTTTCGATCTTGTAGACGGTGGCACCCATGTCGGCGAGGTTCTGCGTGGCCCATGGGCCAGCGACGACGCGGGTCAAGTCGAGCACCTTGATGCCTTTCAGGATTGCACTCATATGCAGAACGTCAGCGAAGTCGGTCGGACAATGATGATCACCCGCTGGCTACGCGCTGGCAATTTGGCAGTTCGAAAGTAAGGGTTTTTGACCACCAACTTCGAACTTGCATCGTTTCCGTCAGCCTGACGAAGGCCGGTTCGACACGCGGAGCACCACTTTGCTGTAAAGAGGCCGAGGGCGTTGAATTCATCAGTTTTTCCCGCCAGTGCCGGGTGCAAACGGCAGTATGCGAAATCACCATGGTGAATGTGAAATTCGTTTCTTTCCCACGCCCACTGCAAGAGTTGATCGACAGGCTTCCAGAAACGGCCACCCAGAGTCTGCGGCTCTAGAACAACGTCGTAGGCTGCAATCCATGCGCAAAGAGCCCGCCGGTCTTGCTCCGATGGTCAGGCGGCCGCGTGCCGCAAGATCATCGCTATGGCCATCAGGGTGACAAGCGTAGTGTGATAGCAGCCGAGGAAGGCCCTGCGCGCAGCAGTGTCGTCGTGGCTAAAAAGGAAGCTGCCTGCACCTTCCGGCCCTGCGACGGAGCCATCCGAATGCTGACAGGCTAGGGCACTAAGCAGCCCCTGGATGTTCGACTCGTCGTCGTCGGCATGCAGACAAGCCGCAACCATTGCCAACTCCGCAGCGAGGTCATTATCTGTCTCTGCAACGAAGGAACGCGTCCAGTAAGGCAGCCAGGCACGCAGGTAGTCGGTGACCAGGTCGTCTTCAAGCGGGCGCGCGCCAAAGTCAGTCAGGTAGAACACCTCGTGGGTGATGGCATAGGCCACCTCACCTGAAACCACCCAGGGCTCAGGGCGGGCCATCACATAAAGGCCCTGTTCATCACCAGGCCATGGCGACAAGCCAAGCTTCCACAGGTTGTAGCGAAGAGCCAGTCGCGACCATGGCTGCAGCGGCAGCGCCGTCGCCATATCGGTGCGGGACAGCATGCGCAGCAACCGGTCCAGCGCCGGGTCGCGCAAGCCAAGTTGGCGCAGCGGAGCATAGAGTGCGCAGCAGGGCAGGAAGTCGTGCCGGGCCAGCAGCAGGGCTGCCAGTTTGCGGCCATGCTCGCATTGTTGCCAGATCCAACTGGCAGCGGCATCAAGGAAAGGGAGCTGGACGCCGCTGCTCGTCAGTATCCACAGTGTGAGGGCCAATTCGGAGAGGGGCTTCAGGCGTGCCACGTCGTGCTTGTCAAATCGCTGGTGGTCGACCGTGGGTACGGAAAATTGCTGAAGATTCTCGCCGAGCCAGCCCAATCCCAGCAACAGGCCGCGCTGCGCGGTGGCGATGGCGCCTGGTTGTAACTCCGGCTTCATCGGCGGTCTCTCAGGCATTTCAGCACTCGGTGCTCATGACGCAGGTCCTTGTGGTCTGCCAGGCGCGCGAGTGTGCGCAGCAACGCACGGCTTTGAAAGAGCAGCCTGTCCCGGACGCTATCGAACTGGGGGGGCACAGCCAATGCTTCGACTACCGTCAGCCAGCGCAATAGGTCGATAACGGAGAGCGTTCTTGCGGCATCGGCCAATGCATACATCGCTGTGCGAGTGTCGTAGGCGACTGCGTACCCGCGTGCTGATAACCGGGCGGACAGCCAGCCACCAAGCGCTGGCGGCGAGACGCCGACGAAGCGAAGCCGCGCGTCGTCGGCCCGGCTCAGTAGCGCAGCACAGGCGCCGGCGAATCTGCCCGGCGGCAGGCCGTCCAAGAATGCCGCGATCTCGTGCTCGGCGGCGCGGCCCAGAATCAGGCGATCGGCAGCGGCCTGCGTGGCAAGATCGCAGTCCCCGTCAAGTCGTTGCATTTCGGTTCAGGCGTTCTGCACCGGTCCCGCTGCCGGCATTGCTTCTAACTTGACGCAATGGAGGCAGAAGTCGCAAGCAGTGGCTGCTAGCACTCCCTTCGTACCCAGGCGCACGCCGAGGTTGCGGATGCTCTCGAATTCGGCCTGTGTCAGGTATTGGCTGGCCGGACCGGGTTTGCCGGCTTCCTCATGGGCAGCGTGCAGGCCTTCGGTGGCGACCAGAGCCGGCCGCTGGCTGAACAGCTTGCGGACGATAACTTCCTGCTCGGGCGTCATGCTGACGGAAGCCAGGTCGAAGGTCAGCATGGCGTTGCCGGGGCCACCCAATGTCACCACATGCGTGGTACGAGTGTGGAGGTGTGAAGTTAGGGTGTTTGCGTCCATGAGTGGCTCCTTCCTTAAAGTCAGATGAGGTGATAGCGTCGACGCACTCAAGGCCAGGCGCCACGTGCGCGCCGGAACGCCGCCGAACGCCATGCAGGGGTGGTGCCCGCCTGATACCAATCTGGCTCCGGACGGGCCAGGTTGCGGTGGTCGACATCATGCTCGCGGTCGCCGTACAGCATCGTGATGTTGATGCGCAGGTGCTCATAGCCCGGGCGGAACTGCACGCGATCGGTTCCGTGAAACAGGTCGGAATTGAAGATCACTGCTCGATTCTGGCGATATGGAATCGTGATGGAGCGCGAGCGCTGGCGCCGCAGAAAGGGCTCGATGACGTCGGAACGCCCGTTGTAGGTTTCGAAGTCCCAGTGTTGCGGGGCGTCGACGTCGTAGATGACTAGTCCGCCCGAACTCGGATCAAGGTTAGCGGCATCCGGCGTGATCCAGAAATTCACGTTGACGGCAGCGAAGTCGGCGTGGGTGGTGGCGGCCGGTGGCAGGTATGGGCCACACTTGAAGCCCCACAGTTGTCGCAGAGGGTAGCGGTGGCCGATCATCCGGGGGAATACCTCGCGGATTTCCTCAGCGATTTGCAGCAGGAGGGGGCAGTTGAAGCCGTCTTGGAAAAACGCACCAAGGCGCCCATTGGCATAACGATTCGTTGACCAGATCGTTGAGGCGAGGCAAAACCGAAGCAGGCCATCGAGTGCCTCGTCCGAAAGGAAGCGGTCGATGCAGACCACGCCGGGTGGATTCCCGAGGTACTGCTGCTCGATGGCGGCAGCATCCCATTCGCGCGACAGTGCGTGCGGTGCTCGAGGCGCTTCATGCACATGCAGCAGTCGATTGTAGACATCGGTCAGGCTGCGGGCTGCGTCGGTGTGGAGCGGTAACCTTGCGTCTTCGCCGGCAAGCAGGAGCTTGGCCAAGACCTGTTCGTAGCGGGTCACTACCTCCTGAAAGGCGGGGTCAAGCAAACCCTCGCCCATCAAATACCGCATCTGTCCAATGTCATGGCGCAGCTTTGGCCCCGACAGTGCGAATCCAGGCTTACTGAGCAGCTCCGCGCAGGATTTTCCGCAGCGAGCCAGGGATGCCTGGTCGGCGCCCCAGCGCAGTCGGGCGACGATGGACGCATAGCTGCCGGCGAGCGACAGGTCTTTGTCCTTCAGGCTCGCGGTGATCAGTCCTTGCATCCAGGCAAGTCCTCCTTGCTCGGCGAACTCGTCGCACCACAGCGGCAGACTGTCGTCGATGCGCCCAGCCTGCACCAGGAGCGTGGCGAGATTACGTCGCGCCAGGCGATGGGCGGGGGCCAGCCTCAGCGCCTGACCGTAGTGTTGGAGTGCGGCGGCGTGTTCTCCCCGGCCGCGGCAAATCGAGCCCAGGCCGCAATGGGCCTTGACATTGCAGTCGTCGATCTCAATCGCCCGCCGGAAGCAGGCTTCTGCCTCCGTCCACGCTCGCACATCCGAAAACCGCTGGCCGGTGTCGACCAGTTGAGCGGCGACTTGATCGGAATCAGCCAATGGCCTGGACATGAGACCTCCCGGGGGGCAAGGCGCGGCCTATAGCGCGCCGTCTTCCTCTAGGCGGACTGAATAGCGTGTCAGAGCTTCGAGCGTGACCATCACGTAGGGTGGTGCAAAGCCTGACATTTCTTCACCTAAGATTGCGACAGGGGTACCGGTGGTAGTGCCGCCATGTGTGAAAGGGCTGCGCGTGAACGGGTCGGTCACATTGGTGCCGGTTCCGGTTGTATTGGTGACGAAGGTCTTGAAGGTGATTGCCGTCAGGGTGCCGGCAACGGGGCCGTCACCGGTTTCGCCGGTCTGTCCCGTTTCCCCGGTCTGTCCCGTTTCCCCGGTCTGTCCCGTTTCGCCAGTCTGTCCCGTTTCCCCGGTTTGTCCCGTTTCGCCAGTCTGTCCGGTTTGCCCGGTCTGTCCCGTTTCGCCAGTCTGTCCGGTTTGCCCGGTCTGTCCAGTTTCGCCAGTCTGTCCGGTTTGCCCGGTTTGCCCGGTCTGTCCGGTCTGTCCGGTCTGTCCGGTTTCCCCAGTCTGTCCGGTTTCCCCGGTCTGTCCGGTTTCCCCGGTCTGTCCGGTTTCTCCCGTCTGTTCGGTTTCCCCCGTCTGTCCGGTGGCGGTGTCACCGTCGCCGTTCGCCCTGCCCACGAACGGCAAGTTCAGAAGAAAATGCAGCAGATCAGGGTCGAAAGAAACACCATGGCCAGGGGCTGCAGCCCGGCTGAGAGCGCGCACGACGCTCACCGCGCCATTCTCGACTACGGCGCGAGCGAATTCGCCGACAAACTCCAACCCGGACGGGATGCTGTCGCGGCGTGCGATTGCATAGCGATGCAACCACACCCGGAGCCCTCGGTGGGCCAGGAATGCATACACGAGCTCATTGTTGGCGGCCGCCTGCTCTGGCGGGATCTCTCGCTCGCGCAGGAACTCGGACAAAACCTGTGTGGGGTTGGTAATGAATTGTTCGCGCAGGAGGAAGTCCGTCGACATTGCGCGGAATAGCGCGTCCACTCGCCTGACCGTTGCAACGCGTTGCCGGAGGGCCGCCCTGTCACTCGTATCCATATGACGGCCTCCTGGAGCACTTGTTGTTTGCTGATTGTGGCTTCAGGTTAGGCGAAGACCGGTCAGGCTGGCATTTAGTTTTGCGCAGATCAGATTTTAGTCTACGCAATGCCTTCGATCGTGGCGAAACATAGCCTTCCGTCCAGAGGATTAAGTTCGCAGGTGGAAAACTTTCGCCAATTGATTCGGGAATTTATTTATCGGTAATGTTCATGTAGGACGATTGCCTCGAGCCTCAGCGAATTTGAGCGACTCACCTTCACGCGCTTGGCATATTGCCGCGTAGCAGAAGTGACACAAGTTCTCCCTGCCGGTGCGTCCCAGTCTTTGCCAAGACTTGCTTGAAGTAGCCGCGGGCCGCCCCACCGGTCGACTGGCGCCGGACTTCAAGACGATTGCAGCCTTCCGCAGGGATAACAGCACAGGCATTCGCAATGTCTGCCGTCGTTTCGTTGTGTTGTGCCGCGAGTTGAAGTTATTCTCGCAGGCCATGGTCCCCATCGACGGCAGCAAGTTCAAGGCAGTCAACACTCGGGACCGCAATTTCACTGCTGGCAAGGTCGACAAGCGTCAGCGCGGATACATCTACATTGCCCGAGACGATGAATATCAATGTCCCGCCGGTGAACGTGCGATATACCGCTTCACCACAGAAGAACATGGACTGCAGCTATGCCGCTATTGGAGCAGTGCTTGTCCACGGTGCTCAATGCGGTCGAAATGCACGCGGCGTCCGTACCGGCGCATCTCCAGATGGGAGCATGAGGAAGTGCTGGAGGCCGTCCAGCGCCGGTTCGACAAGACGCCAGATGCCATGGCGGTTCGCAGGCGAACGGTCGAGCATGTCTTCGGAACCTTCAAACATTGGATGGGCTACACGCACTTCTTGACGCGCACGCTACCCAATGTAGGTACTGAAATGAGCCTGCATGTTCTGGCGTACAACCTGAAGCGCGTGCTCAGAATTCTCGGATTCTCGAAAACAATGAAGGCGATGCGCCGGGTGGGTGCGTAAGCACCCATTTACGCCCAAAAAAAACGCCAACCCATCACGGGTTGGCGTTTTGCTCGGGGTATTACCGGTATCAGAACTGGTTCATCGTGTTGTCCTTGCCCGCCGCCTTCAGCGCTGCTTCGCCGCTGAAGTACTCCTTGTGGTCATCACCGATATCCGAGCCCGACATGTTCTGGTGCTTGACGCAAGCGATGCCCTGGCGGATTTCCTTGCGCTGCACGCCAGCCACGTAACCCAGCATGCCTTGCTCGCCAAAGTATTCCTTGGCCAGGTTGTCGGTCGACAGTGCGGCGGTGTGGTACGTCGGCAGCGTGATCAGGTGGTGGAAGATGCCGGCTTCGCGGGCGGCGTCGGCCTGGAAGGTGCGGATTTTCTCGTCGGCGGCCTTGGCCAGTTCGGTGTCGTCGTATTCCACGCTCATCAGCTGGCTGCGTTCGTAGGCCGACACGTCCTTGCCCGCGGCCTTCATCGCGTCATACGCCTGCTGGCGGAAGTTCAGGGTCCAGTTGAACGACGGGCTGTTGTTGTACACCAGCTTGGCGTTCGGGATGACCTTGCGGATTTCGCGGACCATGCCGGCGATCTGCTCGATATGCGGCTTTTCGGTTTCGATCCACAGCAGGTCGGCACCGTTCTGCAGCGACGTGATGCTGTCCAGCACGCAGCGCGCTTCGCCCGTGCCGGCGCGGAACTGGAACAGGTTGCTCGGCAGGCGCTTCGGACGCAGCAGCTTGCCTTCGCGCTTGATGACGACGTCACCGTTGCCCAGGGCGTCGGCCGAGATTTCTTCGCAGTCGAGGAACGAGTTGTACTGGTCGCCCAGGTCGCCCGGCGTGTGGGTCACGGCGATCTGCTTGGTCAGGCCGGCGCCCAGCGAGTCGGTACGGGTCACGATCACGCCATCGTCCACGCCCAGCTCCAGGAAGGCGTAGCGCACGGCGCGGACCTTGGCCAGGAAGTCTTCGTGCGGCACGGTGACCTTGCCGTCCTGGTGGCCGCACTGCTTCTCGTCGGACACCTGGTTCTCGATCTGGATGCAGCAGGCGCCAGCTTCGATGAACTGCTTGGCCAGCAGGTACGTCGCTTCGGCGTTGCCAAAGCCGGCGTCGATGTCGGCGATGATGGGCACCACGTGGGTCACGTGGTTGTCGATCTTTGCCTGGATGGCGGCCTTGGCGGCGGCGTCCTTGGCGGCGTCCAGTTCGCGGAACAGGCCGCCCAGTTCACGGGCGTCGGCCTGGCGCAGGAAGGTGTACAGCTCGCGGATCAGCGCGCTGACGGAAGTCTTCTCGTGCATCGACTGGTCCGGCAGCGGGCCGAACTCCGAGCGCAGCGCGGCAACCATCCAGCCCGACAGGTACAGGTAGCGGCGGTCGGTGTTGTTGTTGAAGTGCTTCTTGATGGAAATCATCTTCTGCTGGCCGATGAAACCGTGCCAGCAACCCAGCGACTGCGTGTACTTCGACGGATCCGCATCGTAGGCGGCCATGTCGGCGCGCATGATCTTGGCGGTGTACTTGGCGATGTCCAGGCCCGTCTTGAACTTGTTCTGGGCACGCATGCGTGCGGCGTACTCGGGATTGATGGCGTCCCACGCGCTGCCATGCTTCTCTTTCAAACCGGCAACTGCCTTGATGTCGTCTTGATACTGGGCCATGTCAATTTCCTAAGGGATGAGGCGCGTTTCAGAATAGGGATTCGGTGTGTCGCTACCGATGTCGAAGCAAGCAGCGTGGAGTAATTGTAGGGTGTATCTGGTGCGGTGCGGTAAGGTCTTATATAAGACATAAGACTTACTTTTCCCTTATTTTTCAATGAGATAGGCGTGTGATTTTGCGATGTGGAACGCGTTTTCGGGAAACGAAAAAATATTGCGGGGAAAATTCGCGCGAATTTCGTAATGTGAAACGCGCTTTCAGGGAAGGAAATCAGGGAGGGGTTCAGCCCGGCAAGGCAGCTTGGCGAGCGCTGAATCACGCGCAGGTCCGGCAGCGCCGGTGCCTGCGTCAACGAGCCTGTTACTTCACGGGCGTCAGGATCGGCGCGCCCTTGTTCTTGATCAGGAACACCACAAACCGGGCCGGTTGCGTGGAGCTGGCATTGCGACCCACCGTGTGGATGTCGTCGGGGCGTTCGTGGAAAGTTTCCCCGGCTTTGAGGGTCACTTCCTTGCCGCCCCTGACGCCCATGACAATGCTTCCGTCCAGCACGTAGACAAAGGCCTGGGCGTCATGGCGATGCACGGGGTCTATCGCGCCGGGCGGATAGTCGACGACGATCATCTGGACTTCCTTGCCCGGGTACTCTGGCAAGGGCTCCGTGCGCAGCGGCGTGACACTGGCTTCCGGTGCGGCCATGGCTGGCTGCCCGACCATCACGCTAGACAGCACCATGGCGGCGGCAATCGACAGGATCGCTTTCATGGCCTTACTCCGCATTGGCTTGCGCGAGCCAATGCTGGAGGCTGATGTGGCCGATCCGCGCATCGCCCAGCGGCACGAGCGATAGTTCCTCGACCTGGCCACCGTAGTACCGCGCTTCAGGATCGGTCACCACGGGCCGGGCGTCGCCCGCCGCTTTCAGGTAACGCGCCACGATCTCCGCAAACGGCGCCCGATCCGGACCCGCTATGTCGATCGAGCCATTCAGCGGCGCCGCGAGCGCGACCTGTGCGAGGTTGGCCGCAACGTCGTCCGCCGCGATGGGCTGGAACAGTCCGTCGCCGAGGCGCACCGTGCCGGCATCCGTGCCGAAATCCGCGATACCGCCGATGAACTCCATGAACTGGGTCGCGCGCACGATCGTGAAGGGCACGCCAGCGGCTTCGATCACTTCTTCCTGCGCGACCTTGGCAATGAAGTACGCGTTGTCCGGCATGAGCTCGGCGCCGACGATCGACAGCGCGACGTGGTGGCGCACGCCCGCGGCCACCTCGGCCTTGCCGAGATTGCGCGCCGAGGTACGGAAGAAGTCGAGCACCGCCTGGGGCTCCCAGGAGGGCGCATTGGTCACATCCACGACGACATCCGCACCTGCCAGGGCGGTGCTAAGGCCTTCGCCGGTCACCGAGTTGACGCCGGTACGCGGGGATGCGGCAACTGCCGTATGGCCCGCTTCGCCAAGCAGCCTGACCACACGTGAGCCGATCAGGCCCGAACCACCGATTACGACGATCTTCATGGGAGAGTCTCCAGATAAGGGAAGAGGAACGTGCGGGGCGCTCAAGCGCACGACATCGGGTGGAAGTCCCTGTCACCGCCGCATCGCTCAGGCCATTGTGGAACAATCATGCCCTAGCAATAAGGGCCAAGAATTGCCAATATGACTAGGCCAAATCCATGCTGCGTCCCACCCCTGCCAGACCGCCATGACTGTACGAACGCCCGCGTTGGCCATCGAAATCGATCGGCAGAAGCCGTTGCCGATCTATCTGCAGATCTGCGAGCGCTTCAGGACGGCGATCACGGCAGGGCATCTGCGCCCCGGCGATCGCGTCCCGGCGCTGCGCGGCCTCGCCATGCAGCTGAGCACCGCGCGCGGCACCGTCGAACTGGCCTATACGATCCTGGTCGACGAGGGCTACCTGCAGATGCGCGGTGCGGCGGGCACGTTCGTGTCGCCGTCACTGCCGGAGGCGGTGACGCGTTCGGTGTCCGCGCAGGGCCGCCAGCCAGCGCCCGGCGGGCTGGCCGCTCAAGACGCGGGCGCGCTGAAGATTCCCGACGCATTGCGCGGTCCCTGGCCGACGCCGCGGCCGCCGGCAATCAGCGTCGCCATGAGCGGCGAGCCGCGGCCCCTGCAGCCGGGGCTGCCCGCGCTGGACGCATTTCCGCGCAAGATCTGGAACCGGTTTGTCTCGCGTCGCGCGCGCAGTGGCGAGCGCACGATGCTGGCTTACCCGGACCCGGTTGGCTATCGGCCGCTGCGCGAACACATCGCCACCTATCTGGGTCTGTCGCGCGGCGTAAGCTGCGTGCCGGAACAGGTGTTCGTCACCAGCGGCTATCGCGCAACGCTCGAACTCGTCTTGCGCAGCCTGGCGAGCCCCAACGACCGCGCGTGGTTCGAGGATCCCGGCTACCTGCTCGCACGAGGCTTTCTGGCGGAGACCGGCGTGCAGCTCGTACCGGTGCCGGTCGATGACGAAGGCATCGATGTCGCGCGTGGCCTGGCACTGGATCCGCACGCGCGCTTCGCGCTGGTCACGCCATCGCATCAGAGCCCGCTCGGGCGCACGCTCTCGCTTGAACGGCGCATGGCGCTGCTCGATTGGGCAGAGAAAGGGTCTTGCTGGATCATCGAGGACGACTACGACAGCGAGTTCCGCTATCTGGGGCGGCCACTTCCGGCGTTGAAGAGCCTCGACCGGCATGATCGCGTGATCTATTGCGGCACGTTCAGCAAGGTGATGTTTCCCGGCCTGAGGCTGGCGTATGCGGTGGTCCCCGAGCGCGCTGTCGAGCGTGTAGGACGGGTTGCCTGCAGCATGAACGCGGGCTCGCCGCTGCTATTGCAGTCGGCCCTGGCGGACTTTATCGAGCAGGGACATTTTGCGCGGCATGTGAAGCGGATGCGGGCGTTGTACGGGCAGCGGCGCGTGTTGATCGCGCAAGCGCTGGCGCAGGCGTTTGGCGATCGGCTGATTGTCGAGTTGCCGCCCGGGGGAATCCAGTTCGCCGTGCAATTCGCCGAAGAGGCCGAGGGCCCGGTCGATGATGTCGCCGTGGCCGCGCGGGCACGCGAAGCCGGGCTGGCGGTGCTGCCACTGTCGACCTGGTATGCGAGCGGCCGCACGCGGCATACGCCACGCGGCCTGGTGATGGGCTTCGCGAACATCTCCGATGCAGCGGAAGCGAGCCGTCTTGCGCGAACGTTGCGCGCGTGCCTGGACGGCTGAAATGCGCGGACCGAGCCCGGCCGGTGAATTTGCGCGTGTCAGGCGTCGATCTTGTAAGGGCGAGTCAGCACCTCGAGAAAATGGCCGTCAGGATCGTCGAAGTAAAACCCCCGCCCGCCGTTGTGCAGATAGGTCTCACCGGCCCGTTGTTTGCCGGGATCGGCCCAGTACTGAAGCCCTTTGTCACGAATCCGGGCAAAGACGCGGTCGAATTCTTCTTCGCTGATCAGAAAGGCATAGTGCTGCATTGCGATCGCGCCGTCGCTTTCATAGAAGTCGAGCGAGACGCCGTTGTCGAGTGCAACGACCAGCATCGGCCCGAACACGACCGGCGCTGGAAGTTCCAGCATGTCCACGAGGAAGCTTGCCGATTTCTGCTTGTCGCTGCACCAGACGAT
This sequence comes from Cupriavidus sp. 22TCCZM04-2, assembly GCF_057798895.1. Classification (NCBI taxonomy): domain Bacteria; kingdom Pseudomonadati; phylum Pseudomonadota; class Betaproteobacteria; order Burkholderiales; family Burkholderiaceae; genus Cupriavidus; species Cupriavidus sp. 22TCCZM04-2. Next base: position 10,633 of record NZ_JBYOJS010000016.1, on the reverse strand, counting down.
GGTGTGGTTTAGCTGTGCGCTCATATCGCGGTCCTCACCGAATGTGGCGGAGCATGTCCTTCCGACCAGGGCGGAACTTATCTCGTCCTGCATTCACCATAGCCGACGAAGGAGCACATGCAAGCCCAGGCACGGCGGCCGGGAGAACCGCGCTTCACGTTCCGCGATCCCCGGCGAGATGGTGGAGGCTGTGCATCTTGTCCTGCAGCCACTGGATGATCCCGACCTTGCTTGCCGTGGGGGGCTGGATGCTTGCCAGGTCCTGGCCGGCTTCGCGCCGCTGGGAGAGAAGCTGGCACATCTGCATCCCGACTTCCGGTCGCGACTGCAGCAGTGGCGTGAGGTCCGCCTTGTCCAGCCGGTAAAGCACGGCATCGGTGACCGCCTCGATGGTGGCATCCATGGCGATTCCGGCTAGCACGCCCGGTTCGCCGAATGCGTCGCCTGGTCCCAGGCGGTTGGTTTCCGTGGCTTGTCCGTTGCGCAGTTGGTGGACCGACAGTACGCCGGAATCGACCAGAAGCAGGTAGTCGGTGACATCGGAACTCGTCACGACCACCTGGCCCGACGCGTATTCGTGCCGCGACAGGCGCCCGGACAATTGCGTCAGTTCGTCGGTGCCAATGGCCTGGAAGATGCCAACCATCGAAAGCAACCGGACCCGACGATCGATGGCCGGCGGGACGTTGCCGGGAACGCCGAGCGAGCGCAGGCTGATATCCGCCGCGGCCAGATGGCGGTGGGCCAGGTCAAAGAGCTGGTTCGTAGCGACCAGCTTGTTCGCCAGGGTCGCGACATAGCAGGTCATCTCATATTCGATCGAGTTGGTGCCGGCGTGCTTGACGACCACGGAGGATTTGGGATTCGGCAGCGCAGTCTGGCAGCCCGTGATGGCGCGTTCCAGTGCCTCGATCACCGCCTTCGGCCGCGCCTCCGGCGTGACCTCGATCGTTACGCTCACGCCATGCAGTTCCGATGGACGGCTGGAGTTGATGATCTTCGAGCGGGCCGTCGTATTGTTGGGAATGACCACGAGATTTCCCTGCCCATTCAACAGGTGCGTGGCGCGCCAGTTGATTTCCACGACCTTGCCTTCGATGCTGTCGATCGATACCCAGTCGCCCAGGTGGTAAGGCTGCGTGGCGTTAAGCACGAGTCCGGAAAAGACATCGCCCAGCGTGCTCTGGATCGCCAGGCCGACAATAATTGCCAGGGCTCCCGAGGTGGCAAGCAAACCGCTGACGGGCAGGCCCAGCACATAGGCCGTGGCGGCTACCGCTGCCGCGACAAAGATGACCGCGCCCAGCACGTCCTGGAACAGGCGTTCGCCTTGCCAGGCCTTGGGCAGGAACAGCGCATCGAGCGTAATCGTCAGGACGCGCGCGCCCAGGAGCCACCACACGATCTGCAGCGCCTGGGCCAGGAACTGCAGCATGGGCTGCCCGGGAAACGGGGCACCGCCAAGCGGGCCCATGCCGTTCCTGACGAGCACCAGGCTCAGCAGCGCAAAGACCGCAACGCGCACGCCGATCCGCAGCCGCCTGCCTTCGGGGCGGATGAGGCGCCAGGCCAGCACATCGCACAGGACAACCGCGACGCCCAAGGCAAGAGGATGTGTCAGGTAATCCATGTCGCGCACCCTGGTCGTACGGCGCGGGAACACCTTGGCTCGCCGCGCCGGCTTTCGGATCAAGACCCAGGCTCACTATATCCGCGATGTGTACCATTCGCAGCCTTGCGCCGTGGCTCGGCGGACATGGCCAACATGGAGCGCTTCATTTCCCGTTGCGCGACCCGCGGGGCGGCGGGCCATGAGGGTTGGGGTGCCAGTCCTTCGACCCCTACCAGCCCCCATCGGCCCCGGGCTTTTCCTGTCGATGGCACGCAAAGCGATCGAGCAGGAAGTCGACGAGCACTTTCACCCGGTCTGACCGGGTCTTGCCGGCGCCGTAGACCAGGTAGATATCGGCCGGCGTGAACTGCCACTGTGGCAGCACCCGGCACAGGGCGCCGGTCCGCAACGGTTCCGCGATGTCCCATTCGGACCGCACCACCAGCCCTTGCCCTTCAAGCGCCCAGACCACCGCGGATTCGCCGTCGTTCGTGCTCATGGGGCCCCGCACCTTGACGGTTTCCTGCTGCGCGCCGTTGCGCATGTGCCAGGTGCCGAAGGTTTCGTCCGCCTCCCGGATGAAGATGCAGCTGTGCCGGGCCAGGTCGCGCGGACTGCCGGGCAGGCCCGCCCGCGCCAGGTAGGACGGTGCGGCGCAGAGCAGGCGCCGGTTGTTGGCGAGCAGCCGCGCGGTGAGCCGGACATCGGGCATTTCGCCAAAATGCACGACGGCATCCAGGCCCATTTCGGTCAGGTTCAAGGGCCGCTCGCTGAGGTGAAGCTGGATCTCGATCTTCGGAAACGCCCTGGAGAACGCAGCCAGCGCGGGCGCGATATGGCGGCGTCCAAAGCCCAGCGTTGCGCCGATCTTCAACAGCCCGTGCGGCGTGCTGCTGCTGCCGGCCACGGACCGTTCAAGTGTCTCCAGCTCCGCAAGGATGCGCGCGCCCTCGACCAGATAGTTCTCCCCTTCGACAGTCAGGCTGATGCGCCGGGTCGTCCGGTTCAACAGCCTGACGCCGAGGCGCGACTCAAGGGCGAGCAGGCGCTTGCTGACCGCCGATGGCGTTACGCCAAGCTCCTGCGCGGCCGCGGCCAGGCTCCCTTGCTTGTTGATTGCCATGAAGAAGGCGACGTCGGAGAAGCTGTCCACTCATGAACTCCAGGCAATAAAGAATGGATTTTGCCTAAATTATGTTTCCGCAGGCAAGTGCTAGCATTCCTCGCACAAAAATCAATTCAAGGAGACACCCGATGAGCCTTGCCCGCCTTGCCGCGTTCGCCGCTTGTGCCGCCATGTTGGGAACCGCATCGGCGCAGTCGTATCCGCAGCGCCCGGTTCGTCTGATCGTGCCGTACGCGCCCGGCGGCAGTGCCGATATCGCCGCCAGGCTCGTGTCGGATGCGTGGTCGAAGCAACTGGCCGGCACCATCGTCGTCGAGAACCGCGCTGGCGCGGGCGGCAATATTGGCGTGGACGCGGTCGCCAAGTCGCCGGCCGACGGCTACACCATTGGCCTGCAGACGGTTTCGCTGGCTATCAATCCCGGCCTGTTCCCGCGCATGCCTTACGACACGCTCAAGGACCTGGCGCCGATTGGCATGGTGGCCGGCTCCCAGCATGTCCTGGTCATCAACAACAAGGTCCCGGCGAAGAACCTGCAGGAGCTGGTCGCCCTTGCCAGGGCGAAGCCGGACAAGCTGACCTATGGCTCGGCCGGCAATGGCAGCACGTTCCATATGTCCGCCGAGTTGTTCAAGTCGGTGGCCAATGTATCGATCGTCCACGTGCCCTATCGTGGCGGCGGCCCGGCCCTGGTCGACACGATTGCCGGCCAGGTCGACATGAGCTTTCCCGTGGTGTCCGCCGCGCAACAGCAAGTGCTTGCCGGCAAGCTCACCGCGCTCGCCGTCACGGGTTCGAAACGCTCGGCGCTCTTGCCGAACGTGCCCACCGCGGCCGAAGCGGGCCTGCCGGGCTTCAACTTCGAAACGTGGTTCATGGTATTCGCGCCGGCCGGCACGCCCAGGCCGGTGATCGACAAGCTGAACGCCGCCCTGAACGCCACGCTCACGGCGCAGGCAACCAGGGACCGGATGCTGAAGGAAGGCTTCGAGCCCACGCCGACCACGCCCGACGCGGCCCGCAAACGGCTCGAGAAGGAGATGCCGATGTGGGCCGATTTGATCAGGCAGCGCGGCATTGCCGCCGAATGATTGCCGAATGTTTGCCAAACAGGTAGCAGCGATGTCCCCACGAACTCTGTACCACAAGCTGGTCGACTCCCACACCGTCACCAGGCTCGACGACGATAACGTCCTGCTGTACTGCGACTTGCACTTGATGAACGAGTACACGAGTCCGCAGGCGTTTGCCGGCTTGCACGAGCAGGACCGCGGCGTGTTGATGCCGGGGCAGAACGTCAGTGTCGTCAGCCACATCATCCCGACGCATCCGGCGAAGATCCGAGTGATCGCCGACCCTGCCTCGTCGCTGCAGGCGACGAACCTGCGCGCCAACTGCGATCAGCACGGTATCCCGCTGTTCGATACCAACGATACGCTGCAAGGCATCGAGCACGTCATCGCTCCCGAGCACGGCATGATCCGTCCGGGCATGGTGGTGATCTGCGGCGACAGCCACACCACGACCTATGGCGCGCTGGGCGCGTTGGGCTTCGGCATCGGCACGTCGGAAGTCGAGCACGTGCTCGCTACGCAAACGCTGGTCTACCGCATGGCCAGGACCATGCGCATTCGCGTGGACGGCAAGCTCCCGGCCGGCACGACGGCCAAGGACCTGATCCTCATGATCATCGGCAGGATCGGGGCGCAGGGCGCACGCGGCTACGTGGTGGAATACTGCGGCTCGGCCATCCGCGATCTCAGCGTCGAAGCGCGTTTCACGCTTTGCAACATGACGGTGGAGGCGGCCGCACGCGGCGCGCTGATTGCGCCGGACGCGGTGTCGACCGATTACGTGATGCGCCGCGCGCCGGACATGGACGATGCCCAGCGCGCAGCGGCCCTGGCGTACTGGCAGACGCTGAAGAGCGACCCGGAGGCGGCATACGACCTCGAATTCGCGTTCGACGCCGGCGATATCGAGCCGTATGTGACCTGGGGCACCAGTCCCGACCAGGTGGTGCCGGTGTCGGGACGTATCCCGTTCCCGGAGGACCAGATGGACGAGGCTGGCAGGCGCGCAGTCGAGCGCGCACTCTCTTATACGCGCCTCTCGCCCGGCTCGGCGCTTGAAGGCACCGCCATCCAGCATGTCTTCATCGGCTCCTGCACGAACGGCCGGATCGAAGACCTCAGGGCGGTTGCCGGCGTCGTGCGCGGAAAGCGGGTAGCCAGCGGCGTCCGGGCGATGGTTGTGCCCGGGTCCGGCGCGGTGAGGGCCCAGGCCGAGCGGGAGGGGATTGCGGAGATCCTGATCGCGGCGGGGTTTGAATGGAGGCAGCCTGGCTGTTCCATGTGCCTGGCCATGAACGATGATGTGCTGGCGGATGGCATTCGTTGCGCATCGACCACCAATCGAAATTTCGAAGGCAGGCAGGGGCGTGGCGCCATGACGCACCTGATGAGCCCGGCCATGGCCGCAGCCGCTGCCATCACCGGCAAGATTACCGACGTGCGCAAGCTGGAGATCGCCAATGTCTGAGTACGCCCGCATCACCGGCAAGGCGGCCGCCATCCGCTTCGAGAACCTCGACACCGACCAGATCATCCCGAAGCAGTTTCTTCGCGGCATTGACAAGGCAGGCCTCGACAAGGGGATTCTGTACGACCAACGCTTCGATGGAAACGGCAATCCGCGTGCGGACTTTGTACTGAATCGCCCGGAGTATGCGGACACAAGCATCCTGATCGGCGGCGCCAACTTCGGTTGCGGGTCGAGCCGCGAGCATGCCGTCTGGGGACTGCAGCAGTTCGGCATCCAGGCCGTGATTGCGCCGAGCTATGGAGAGATCTTCTACTCCAATGCAATGAACAACCGCTTGCTGCTGGTGATGCTTCCGCGCGCTGTCATCGAGGCGCTGATGGATGCGGCGGATGCGGATAGCGGGAACGCGATCCACATCGATGTGGAGACCTTGCGCGTGAAGACGCCCGTGGGCGAGCATCCGTTCCGGTTGTCCGAGCGGCACCGCCGCATGTTTATCGAAGGCCTCGACATGATTGGTCTTTCGCTGAAGCACCAGGCCGAGATTGAAGCGTTCGCGGACAAGTACTGGTCGGCATTTCCCTGGACCAGGAACGTCGCGCGCCGCACCCGGGATCGGCTTGGCGCGACCTGAGGTCGCGCAAGAGGCGGAATCCGGGCGCCGCGGTCCGGCGTGCCGGGCGCCGATGTCCTGTCAGAATCGCCAGAAGAGGAAGCGATGCTGCCGGGGCTTGGCCGCCGGAGAAGGGCGCTTTGCGGGGCTGAAGCGCGCGGCGGGATCAATCGCCTTCGCGCGCAGCGCCATGTCGTAGAAGGCGCCCACCATTGGCAGGGCGCTGCGCGCCCCCTGGCTCCAATAGCTGCCAAGGGTCACGCGTCCATCGTCGAAGCCCACCCACGCGCCTGCGACGAGCTGCGGGTGCATGAGGATGAACCAGCTATCGGCGTTGTCCTGCGTCGTTCCGGTCTTGCCGGCCACGTCAGCGCGAATCCCGAAGCGCGACCGGATATCCGAGCCGGTGCCGCGCGTGACGACATCGCGCATCACGTCGACCAGCGTCAGCGCGGCCCCGGCGGGTAGCGCCGCGGCTGGCGCGGCGCCCGCAAACTCGGCCAGAAGCTTGCCATGGGGGTCCTCGATGCGGGTTACCATGCGAGGCGCGACATAGTTGCCACGGTTGGCGATCGTCGCGTATGCCGAAACCATTTCCCTGAGCGTCACCGGGCTCGTGCCGAGCGCAAGCGAAGGCACCGGTTCGAGCGGGCTCTCGCGTACGCCCATCGCCTGCGCCAGGCGTGCGACCTTTTCCGGGCCCTGCTTCTGCATGAGCTGCGCCGTGATGCGATTGCGCGAGAACGCCAGCGCGTCGCGCAGCGTCATGGGCCGGTCGGTAGGGGGTTCGGCGTCGGTCGGCCGCCAGACGGCATGGTCGGACAGGGGGATGGCCACGTTGCGGTCGACGATGGTATCGCCTGGCTGGGCGCCGCCTGCGAACGCTGCGCCATAGACGAACGGCTTGAATGTCGAGCCCGGCTGGCGGCGCGCCTGTTGCACGTGATCGAACGGCTCGGCACGGAAGTCGGGGCTGCCGACCCAGGCCTTGATGTCACCGCTGCGTGGATCGATCGCGACGAATCCGGCCTGGACCTGAGTCTTGCCGCGGCAGAGTGCGCGTACGAAGTCGGGATTGGACGCGAGGTTCCTGAGTGCGCTGCGGTCCGTTTGTCCGGTCCCGCGCGCGGCGCGGTACTCGGAAGTCTGCCGGATGAATGCCTGGAACAGGTCATTGCCTGGCCAGCAGCCCGTATGCTCGTTCCATGCCTGGTTCGCGATCCATTGCAACTGATTCGTCTGCCAGGCCAGCGCCTGCGTGGCCATGGATTGCAAGCGGAAATCGATCGTCGTGCGCACCACCAGCCCATCGGCGTAGAGGTTGTAGCCATTGCGATCGGCCCACGCGGTCAACCATTTGCGCAACTGCGCCGCAAAATGCGGTGCGGCACCCGGCGGCTCGGTCTGCGGCGCGAATTCGACGTGGAGCGGCTGCCGTTCGAGCCGGGCGTAGGCATCGGCCTTGAGCTTGCCGTACTTTTGCATCTGCCCGAGTACGGTGTTTCGCCGCTGCAGTGCGCGTTCGGGATTGAGGACCGGGTTATAGGTGCTGTTGGCCTTCAGCATGCCGACGAGCGTCGCGCTTTCAAGAATATCGAGCCGGTCGGCCGATTTTCCGAAGTAGGTGCGGGCGGCCATTTCAACGCCGTAGGCGTTGTACAGGAACGGTACCGTGTTCAGGTAGGTCTCGAGGATCTGTTCCTTGCTGTACACGGATTCGATCTTGAAGGCCGTGATGGCTTCCCTGAGCTTGCGAGTCAGCGTTGGCGCACGGCCGATGTCGTCGGGATAGAGGTTGCGCGCCAGTTGCTGCGTGATTGTCGAACCACCCTGCCTGTCGCCGGAAAACGTATGCAGTGCCGCCGCCGCCGTCCGCATCCAGTCGATGCCGTGATGGTCGTAGAAGCGGCGATCTTCCGTCGCGATCAATGCGGCGACGACGTCGGGCGAGATTTGCCTGAGCGGCACCCAAGCGCGATTGACCGGCTTGAGTTCATCCAGGATTTGGCCATCGGCCGACAGGATCAAAGCGGGCCGATCGATGCGGGCCTTGCGGATGTCACCGAGCGTCGGCGTCGACCGGATGAGTGCGAGCGTAAACAGCACGAAGAGTGCCGACAAGGCGACGAGCGCGAGAGTGACGCCGCGTCGTGTCGGGTGGCGAAGCTGGCTTCGGGCACTGTCGAGAAGATGCCCGGATGTCGCTTTGCAGGCTGCCGCCACAGGCCGGATGCGGGCGAGCCACCGTGCGCAATGCGCGCGAAACACAATGACAGGGCGGCGATTCACGGCGGCAGGGGCTGAAGAAAAAACGCGATCGTACCAAAGCCACCGGGGGCTTCCACCGGGAAAGGGTCGACGTGGCGCCGGTATTTACAGACGATTACATCTTTCGATGGCGCGAGGGTGAGAGGCAACCCAGGTGGAACTGGAAAGAGTGCCGTACCCGACGCGGCCGTGATGACTCAAGCGAAGGTTGCGGGGCCTCAGGGGCAACGGAGCGTGCCCGCCATGAAATCTGCCGGAGCCCATGCACTGCCCCTGCCTTTGTGCGCTTATCGCGCAAATCTCGGTGCAGACCGTTGTTCTTGCCTACCTCTCCGACGCCGCCGCACGGAAAATGGATCCGCCGATCGGATCGGCTGTGAATGCCCTCCAGGAAGAAGGCGGGGCGCGCATGACAATGAAGGATGGAGATGAAATTGAGCGTCAAGAAACATTGGGTCACCATGGTGCAGCTTGCGGCAATCGCCTGCGTGGCGGTGGGCAACCATGCCGCCGCCGCGGATGCCTGGCCCGCCAAGCCGATCAAAGTGATCGTTCCCTATACGCCGGGCGGATCGACCGACACGGTGTCGCGCGTGGTGTTCGAGAAGGTCTCCCAAAGTCTCGGGCAGCCGATCATCATCGAGAACAAGCCGGGCGCCAACAGCACGCTGGGGGTCGGCGTCGCGGCCCGCTCGGCAGCGGACGGCTATACCTTTGTGTCGATCCTTGCCGCGTACAGCGCCAATATGTCGTTGTATTCAAAGCTGAGCTACAAGCCGTCTGACCTGGTGCCGGTTGCGCAAATGGCGGAGCTGCCGCTGTTCCTGTTTTCCAGCAAGAAGCTCCCCGTCAAAACGGTGTCCGAGCTCGTCGCCTACGGCAAGGCGCATCCTGACACGCTGACCTTTGGCTCCAGCGGCGTCGGCAGCTCGGCGCACCTGACCGGCGAGCGCTTCGCGATGGAATCGAAGGTGAAGATGACCCACATCCCGTACAACGGTAGCGCGCCGATCTTGCCGGCGCTCGTTTCGGGTGAGGTCTCGGTGGCGTTCGATCCGTTGCTCGTGCCGATGCCGCATGCGAAGCAGGGCAAGATCAACGTGCTGGCGGTCGCCTCGGCCAGGCGCTGGCCTGGCGAGCCGAACATTCCGACCATGGAGGAAGCTGGCTTTCCGGGCTTCGTGATGAGCTCGTGGACCGGGCTCCTCGCGCCGGCAGGCACGCCGCCGGCCATTGTCGACCGGATGGCAAAGGAGATCGCCATGGCCGTGCGCAACCCCGATGTGGCGAAGAAGCTGACCGACCTGGGCTTCGTACCTGTGAGTGGTACGCCGGACGAGTTTCGCAAGCTGATCGATCGGGACATTGCGCGTTACGGTGCAATCGTCAAGGCGGGCAAGATCTCGCTCGACTAGGATCCGTTCCGCAGGCTGCGCAGTTGCGCAGCCTGGCGCCGGACCAGCTCGAGTCGGCGCGATCACGCTGCTGTGCCTGTTGACGTTCCGCGCGTGGCGCGATGCGCCGAAACGGCTCAGCCCAGATTCAGCATCTCGCGAGCCTGGGCGGCGGTCGCGACCGGGCGACCATACTCCTCGCAGAGCTCGGCAACCTGGCGCACGAGCGCGGCATTGGATGGGGCGAGCGTGTTCTTGTCCATCCGCACATTGTCCTCGAGCCCGGTGCGGCAGTGACCGCCGAGTTCGAGCGACCAGCGAGCCATCGTCATTTGATGGCGTCCAATGCCGGCGCCGGTCCATGTCGCATCGGGCGAAAGGCGCTTGAGGGTACGAACGTAGAACTCAAGCACTTCGCGGTCGACGGGCATGGCGTTCTTGATGCCCATGACGAACTGGATGTGCAGGGGACCGACGATCGCGTTCGCCGCCTGCATTGCTGCCGCCTGGAAGATCATCGACAGGTCAAAGGCCTCGACTTCGGGCTTGATGCCATAAGCCTTCATTTCGGCGGCGAGCCAGTCGACCAGGTCCGGCGCGTTGTCATAGACCCGGGTCGGGAAATTGACCGAGCCGGTCGCCAGCGACGCCATGTCGGGTCGCAGCGACAGCATGGCGCCGCGCTCATTGCCGGCCCCGGAGCGACCGCCGGTGGACACCTGGGTAATCATGCCCGGCGCGTGCTTGCGAATACCTTCAAGCACCAGGGCAAAGCGATCGGGATTGGACGTGGGCGTTTCATCGTCGTTGCGGACATGGAGATGAACCAGGGTCGCACCGGCTTCGAATGCCGCCTGGGTCGACTCCACCTGTTCGCTAACTGTGATCGGCACGGCCGGATTGTCTTTCTTGCGCGGCAGGGATCCCGTGATCGCGACAGAAATGATGCAGGGCTTGGTCATGCTTGATCTCAGTAAGGTGGCTGCGGGGGGGGGGGGGGGGGGGATTTCGGCCGATGCTTCCGGGGACCCGGGGGGGCTGCCTCTGGGGCGCGGTTGGCGCTGGGGGGGTATCCG